>CAZHIY010000026.1:0-14312 GCA_964533085.1 uncultured Thermoplasmatales archaeon
GTGATTAACACATGTTAACGATAGATATATTAAGCAATAGGATTACAAAACGAAAATATTATATATATACAAATTACAATAATTATAATAGGGGAAAAATAATACCACGAACTCATTCGGGTTATCCGGATAATGCGTGGGAGGCAATTAATGGTTAAACAATATTCCAACCTAGATGAATTCTTCGATGCCGCAAAATTTGACATCGAAAATAAGATTACTACAATTATTTTAGATAGTGAGATTGTATCAATTTTAAATGGTGGGAAAAGATTAAGATCACTTTTGGCAGCTCTTGCATTTAGAGCTTGTACCCGTGGTAAAGAAACAAATAATGCTTATCAAAGATCACTTGAAGGATCAGTTAGTATCGAGCTTGCCCATGGAGCATCACTGGTTCATGATGACATAATTGATAAGGACAATACCAGACGCGGAAAAGATGCAGTACATGTAAAACAAGGGATTGGAAAGGCTATTTTAACTGGCCACAAAATGCTTGTAAAAGGATTTGATATAGCTCTTAGTCATGGAAAGGAAGTAGCAAGTCTCTATGTTGAATCATGGAACAAGGTTGTATGTGGTGAAATGGACGAAGTGGATTTCAATAAAAATGCCTTGAGCTTAAAAGAGATATCCACAAAATCTCAAATTTTTGAAGCATACAATAAAATAATTGATTTAAAGACAGCCGTTCTATTTTCTTCAGCTTGCAAAGCAGGAGCAATTGAAGCAGACAGGACAGGAGACATTCTAAAGGTGTTTGCAGATTATGGAAGAGAAATTGGTCTTGCATATCAACTCGCAGATGATCTTGTTGATCTTGCAAAGGGAGAAATGATAGACAGTGTAATTATTCCGCTACTAAACAAACTTGATAACAAGGCAGCAAAACTCAAAGCCTTAAGGAATTGGGAAATCAAAAGAAAATTTTCAAAACACAAGGATAAAATCCAGACTCTTTACATCGAGGAAATTAAAAGGCATATAAAAAATGCTGTAGAGCTTAGTAAATCAAGTCTTATCCCTCAATCAAATTACAAGATAATGCTTAACGATGCACCCACATATATTATTAATAAAATGCTAAGAGAGATAAAAGTTACAATTTAACCTGATTCTTTTGATAATTCTGTCAATTTTTCTGATTTTATTTTTGCAAAATATAGTTTAGTAACAGGTCTTGTAAGATAAATTACAATACCGATATCAGTTAAAAAAGAAAGAACTACTGTTATAAGACCTGCAACAGAAAACCAATCTAAAAATAGGATTGCATTAACCATAAATGCTGCAAGCATTAAACCAAATATTATTAGGAAAATTGTAGAAATAATAATACCAGTTGTCCAGGCCCAAGTGTCTGCTCTAAATGTAGCATATGAAAAAATTATAAATAAAGATGAAAATACGAACCAAACAATTGTGGATATTAAATAACCGAAATGTACTGGATAAATTAAAGCTCCAAGTTCAGTCCATTCAGGAATTTGAATCATAATAATAAGTGAGTATATTCCCCAAAGAACAAATATGCCACTTAGGCCAAGCCATAATAGAACTAAGAAATAAATTGTTCTTGGTCTCTCACTCATACATTATTCCTCTAGGTAGCTTAATTATAGATTTATAAGAACTACTTATATTTTTCTTCTTATTCAGATATTGAAAAATCTCTATTTTTAATGTTAAAAAAAAGAACTATTATCAAAATGACAATCGAGCTTAAAAATAGATAAAAACTAATTCCAGGACCCCAATTGCATGACATAACTTCATAGTAATCTTCACCAGGAATATTGACATTTATATTTCCACTGCCGTAAAGACTTCCAACTGTTGCATTTGTCATCTCAGACGTTGCATAAGAAAAAATGACGATTGTGCCAATGAATAAAGCTAATGCAAGAAGAAAAATCAAAAATGAAATTTTTCCTTTCATGTATCTTTTTAGAATAATTGGTACAAGTAAGCACAAGATACCAGCAATAATACTTAAAGGTAAAATATCAACAACAAAAGTATATTTTTCATCAAGTATTGTCACCTCTCCAGCTGTTAAATTGTTATTTGTCGTCAATGAAGTCATCTCTGTAGGAATCATATATAATTTTGTTGAAGTTTCAAAATGAGAATCAGAAGTACTGCCCTGCATTGTCCACCATGGAGAAACAATAGCGATTAATGCAAGAACAATTGCAAGTATTTTCAAGAAAAGAAAAATATTTTTCTTTTTATATGCAAAAATTACAGCAAAAGCAAGGAAAAGAACCGCTAAAGCAATTACTAAAAATGGAATAATAGGCTCATTTGTGGATACAACTGAATAATCCTTATCATAAAACACATCAACCTTTCTTTGAGCAATCAATTCTCCATCTGAGTAAATCTTACTAATGTAAAATCCTGGAGGAATAGAAAACAAAACATTTCCTTTATCATCAGAGATCCCCTCAATTTCCTTTTCTCCCCTGGAAAATATTATCTTAGCATCTTTCAAGGGCGCCCCTCGAGCATTAAGGACCTTGTTTGTTATATTAAATAATGCAGAAAATACAATCTGTGTTTCCCCTTGATCTCCAAGAGGAACCTTAATAGATTTCTCTACTTTATATGACTTGTAACTAACTTTTATTGTGTAATTTCCAGAATAAATATTTGAAAAAAGATACTCATCAGAGGAGAGCTTCTTTGCATATAACACAACTGTTTTTTCAAAATCTTCACTTGTAAGAGAAACATCTATCGAGGCCTCAGGTGGCAAATCCCAATCATCTTTGATAAAAGCTTTCAAAGCATATAGATTGATATCCAAAAAAGATAAACCAGGTATAGTTATTTTTTCCTTTATTTCAAATAAATCATAGTTTATATGTAAAATATATTTTGCTGGAAAAAGTGCTTTGAAATTAAATATTCCATCATTTGTAGAATTTGGTTTTATTATAACAGGAACCTGCATTTCATCACTGGTAAGACTAAGATCTACATTAAATTCAGGAGCTTTACCTTCTGAATCAAGAACATTAATCATCATATCATGAGTATCAAAGTTTAATGAAACTCTCTTTGGTATAAATTGTCTTAATCTTCCCAATCTTATATTTTGCTTATCTATAAAAAATCCTTTATAGGTCGTATTTAATGTATATTTATTGCCAAGACCGCAAGGGGCTTTTAATACCGCTTTTCCATTATTATCACTTTCAGCTTCTGAAATTATTTCATCATCATCAAGCAGTAAAAATTCTACATTTTCAATTCCATTGTTATCTTGATTATTCACAGAAATACTGATTTTACCTTGATGGTTACAAAATATTCGAATCTTAGTATCTTTATTTAAATCAACAATTTTATAACCTATGAACTCCCGTTCATCGCTGAATATTGTATTCTCCAGCCATATCTTGACAACATATTTTCCCACAGGAATATTTGTAAAAGTCATTTTACGGAAAAATGAGATATTCTTCCAATCAATTTTAGCTTCTTCTGAAATAGGCACTCTGTGAGATTTCCCATATCCAATTGATTCCCCATTATGTACTAATTCAACAGAGACCTGTGGTGTCCTAAGAAGTAATTCAGAAAGTCTAAATTTTAAAAGTAATGATCTAGGTAGATATGGATAAACTGTTAAATCATATTTTTCTTCATCCTCGTCTTCATCTATTACATCATCACTTTCTGGTTGAAAGCTAATAAGTTTTTGATAAATACTTGATTCTTTTTCCACAGCGGGATAGCCGCCATTCTCTGTTGTGAAATATTCTGCATTAAACTCCACAACATAATCCTCAGGAATAATCTCATCTTGTGGTTCTCCTTGTTCAAAAGCATTTCTCATAAAATATAGCTGGGCAAAACTTCCATCTAACCCTGGGTACTGAATTTCTTTTGCTTCATATAATTGCAGCTCAATTCCGTCACGCTCATCCGTACCAGATTTTAAGATGTTCGTAGAATTTAAAATGATTCCATGTGCTTTACCAGTCTCGCCATAATCAACAGATACCCAGGGGGAGCTTCCGAGATCATAATCATCAGTTTTTTGTATTATTGCTTGCCAATCACTATAATCAGGATATTGATCAAATTTATGTGATTTTACTCTTTCTTCATCACTATAAAAATGCAAATAAGGTGGTATCTCACCAAAGTTCAATTCCTCAATAGTGCTACTCTTTATCCCACCACAAGAAAGTATGATAAAGGCTACATCTATTTCCTCGCCTAGTGGAAGAGGATAACCAATAACCTCATGTTTTACATTAGTATATAATCGCTTATCCTCATTCGGACAAAAATAGTACTTGTAGATTACTGTTGACCTAAGAAGTCCATCCTTGGATTCACTTACAATTCCAAACTTAACCATAAGATTTCCATTAACAAATATTTGTTTTGAAATAAACCGATCTGAAGAACTTATACCATGCCAATTCTCATCTTTAAACCACCAATAAGTAAAACCAAATGATGCAATTTGATCACTGTTATGTGGTAAAATGTCTTTTGCCCCTTTCTTAAGTCTTGTGACCTGCTGTGATACTTTGTCACCTAGAACTGTCCCTTCTTTATTGACTGCATAAATAATTTCCTCTCCCTCTGTAATTTTAAAATATGATGATTCAAAACCTATACCTGGGATAGGTTCATATTGATAATAAGATTCGCCAATTTCAACACGTTTTTGGTAATTTGGTCCACTTTTCGCTTCATTATCGTAATAGATAAAGTATTTTTCATTTCCATTAGCCTGTTCCGGAATAAGAAAAACAAGATTACATGACTTAAGAATATCGGTATTATCAAATTCTAAATCATATATTTGGGATTCAAGTTCTATGAATGTCTCTCCTTCTTGATAGATTACTCTTATAGAATGTTCATCTTCTTTTTTTGCCCAACATGTTTGATTGAAACTTAAATGGATATCGATTGGTTGATATTTAGCATATTCATCACTTGTATCTATAGGAATTATAATTTCTTGTCTGAACGACCAATTTTCATTCCACCATGGTGCTTCTTCGGCTGTTGAACTATTTGTAACAAATATAGAAAGTAAGATATTTAATAGAATAATGTACACAATTAGTCTTTTCGGCATTTGGCGGTATAGCCTCCCAAATAGATTACATTAAAGATTTCAATATTTTAACTATATTATTATATTAATATTCTTCTGATTCCTTATAAAGATATTATTGTACAATTATTATCAGAAATGGTATTTAATGGTTTTTCAGAAAATTATTATTTCTTTTATACATTAGAACCATGATGCTAATCACTACAATAATTATGATGATTAGCAATCCAATTAAGAAGTTTTTAATAAAAACAGAAAGTATGGCATCAGCAAAATAAGCAATAAGTAACGTTCCAATAATCGCTCCTATAGATATAGCAAAGAAGGTATTCAATGGCTTCATACCAATTAACCTACCAAGAATAGATGCAACAAGACCGCCAGAACCCTGAAATGGAACCATAACGAAAAGAATTATACCTATGAACCGAAGAGGTTTTACCCAACCATATATGTCTGATGAATTTCTACCAATATTTTCAACTTTTATCATAAATTTCCCAATTAAAGGTATCTTTTTTGCAAGATCATAATTCCACAATAAAAACAAGGCAACAACAATATCAACAAATGCTATCGTAAGAGCCATGATTAATGGATTTATTGCTGGAACAACAATATACTGATTAATAATAGGAATACTTATCTCTCCACCACTGACACCGATAGGAATGACAGACTCTTTACCTAAGGGCGGAAAAAAATATGCAAACATTAGAAAAAATAGCTTACCCGCACTTTCCTCATCAACAATTAAATACAATGAAAGTATGCCTAAGGCTCCAATAACAAAAGGTAGAAAAAATTTTGTAAGTCCAATAATTATTTTAACCGTTGTTTTTTTCATATTTTGTTCTCTAAATATAATAGAATCTAAAGATTATTTCGATTAAATTATATGGTAACCATAATTGATGCATGATCCTTTTCATAAGGATTTAAATTTAATCTATTTAAGATTTTATAACCACTGTTTTCAAGTTTTGAACAAACAAGATCAAATGCTTTTTTTGGTTCTAAGGATACATCTATATTTCTGGCTTTTACCATTATAATTCCAAAACCATTTTTCTTAAGATATCTTTTAGTATTTTCAATAAAAATTTCTGCTTGGTTCCTTTGTGAAATGTCCTGATAGACAATATCAACAATTGGAACAATCATACTATATCGATCTGGATGATTTGCATCCTCTAAAATTGGGATTATATTTCTTCTTTTAGCACTGACTTCTAATAATTTTTTAACCGCGATTGGTGAACTTTCCACTGAAAAGATAGTTCCCTCTTTCAAAATATCTGATATATGACTAACAGTTGTTCCTGTTGCAGCTCCCAGATATAAAACATCTGAATTAGGATTTATTTTTATTGTAAGACCGTTTAATATTGCTGCTGCAAGCTTACTTCTATACGGATTCCATGATCGGAATACTTTACCTTTATATTTAACCAATCTCTCGTTATAGACCTTTATTGCTTTACAAGATTCAGGATTTTCAGTAAAAATTTTATTTTTAACTTTGAAAACTCCAGGAAGATCTGTTGATTTCATTTTTGTATGTTATATGGTAAGTATGATAAATGTTTTGTCGAAATCCTTAAACTATAGTTCAACATTCACCTCGAAGATACCAATGATGATAAAATCTCCTTTATACTCAATTCATAAGAAATTGGGAGCACGTTTTATAGAATTTGCTGGCTTTGAGATGCCTATTCAGTATACCTCAATAAAGGATGAACATCTTACAGTTAGAAAAACAGTCGGTCTTTTTGATGTCTCCCATATGAGTAATGTATGGATTACTGGAAAAGATGCTGAAAAGCTTATTTCACTTACAACAGTCGAAGATGCCTCAAGAATTGGAGATTGTATGAGTCAGTATACTGCTATACTTAGAGACGATGGAACTGTTATCGATGATACTATATTTATGCATCTTGGGAATAAGTACATGATTATCCCAAATGCAGGTATGGCTGAAAATGTTACTCAATGGCTAAATAAAAAAGCAGAGGAAAACGATATTTGTGCAACAGCAGAAAATGTCTCAAAAGATTATGTTATTCTAGCTATACAAGGTCCAAACTCAAGAGATACAATTCAAAAACTTACAGATATAGATTTAAAAACAGTTGGATTTTTTGGCTGCCGCTATATTGATATAGCAGGTATAAACTGCATTATTTCACATACTGGATACACTGGCGAACTTGGCTTTGAATTACAAATTACACCAACAGACTTGGCTGAAGAAGTCTTTCGAAAAATCCTAGATGCTGGTAAGGAATATGGGATTAAACCAATTGGCCTTGGAGCAAGAGACACCTTACGACTTGAAAAAAGCTTTATTTTAGCAGGAAATGAATTCAAGGGAGGTAGAACACCTCTTGAAGCTGTCATGTCATGGACTATTAACTGGGATCATAAATTCATTGGAAAAGAAGCATTATTAAAACAAAAAGAAAAGGGAGATTATGAAAGACTAACAAATCTAATATGCATTGAAAAAGGGATACCAAGACCTAACTATGAAATTAAAAAAGAAGGTAAAAAAGTAGGTATAGTTACAAGTGGAACATTATCACCATGTCTAGATGCGGGTATTGCTATGGGATATGTTCATCCTGATTTTAGAGAAAAAGATAGCATTCTTGAAATTATTATTAGAGATAAACCAGTAAAAGCAAAAGTTGTTAAACCACCAATTGTACCAAAGGATTGGGCTCAGCAAAATTAGAAAATATTTTTATTACCTTTTAAAATACCATATAATGATAATATGGGAGATGAAGTGAGAAGCAATTTAAAATATACCGATACTCATGAATGGTTAAAGGTCGATGAGAAAATCGCAAAGGTTGGAATCACTGACCATGCGCAATCTGAGCTAACGGATATTGTTTTTGTTGAACTACCACAAATCGGAAAAGAGGTTAAAAAAGGCGAAGAACTTTGTGTTGTTGAATCTGTAAAGTCTGTTACCGAGATTTATTCACCTATCTCTGGAAAGGTTGCAAATATAAACAAGAATCTTGAAGATTCTCCAGAAACAATTAACGAAAGCCCATATGATGAAGGATGGCTTGTTGAAATAGAAATAAAAGACAAATCAGAATTTAATTCGTTACTTGATCCAGAAGCATATAAAAAAATGATATAAAATTCATATTTTCTCAATGAGAAATGTTTTTTATTTATCAAACATTTTAGTTTTTTTCTCCTTATTTATATGGAGAGAATTTTTTAAAATTTATTCCGAAATGTTCTTATATTGTTTAGTACATTCAAACATTCAGGCGGAGAGATGGGATTGCAAGTAATATCAATATAGTTTTTTAAAAAGCGGTGTTTAACACCTCCGCCGCCTCCCCCATTTACTTTTTGTTCTAATCACTATATTTAAGAACATTTACTTGTTTTACAGGGTCTGATTCAATGAAACTTTTACTTATTCATAGCGATTATATCGAATACGAAGTGAAGGAGAAAGCAATAAAAAAACCTGAAGAGACAGATAAAAAAACAGATAGATTTGAAGAGGCTTTAACTGCTTTTACTGCTGTCGAAAAAGTAGATGAAAAGTCACCTAGGCAAGCAGTACTGGATGCAACTGCTGAAATAGAAAAGACAGCTGAGCAACTTAAAGTTAAAAACATTATGCTTTACCCTTATGCTCATCTTTCTCCAGATCTTGCAAGCCCTAAAAAGGCTCAGGAAATTTTAATTGAAATTGAATATGAGTTAAAAAATAAAAACTTCAATGTAAAACGTTCCCCATTTGGTTGGTATAAAGCTTTCAAAATTTCTTGTAAAGGCCATCCTTTATCTGAGCTATCTAGAGAAATTATTCCAGGTGGAAAGGAAGTAGAGTCGTTAAAAAAGGAAAGAAAGCTTAGTTCTTATTGGTATATATTGACAGAGGATGGTAAGCTAAATGATGTTGGAGAATTTAATTTCACAAAACATGAAAACTTAAAGAAATTCTCATTTTATGAAAAGGAAAAATCAAGAGCTGTTAAACAAGAACCACCTCATGTTAAATTGATGCAAAAGTTAGAAATTGCAGATTATGAACCTGCTTCTGATGGGGGAAACATGAGATTTTATCCAAAGGGCAGATTTATAAAAAAATTAATAGAAGAGTACGTGACTCAAAGAGTTGTTGAATATGGTGGTCTAGAAGTAGAAACACCAATTATGTATGATATGGATCATCCAACACTATCAAAATATCTACAGAGATTTCCTGCTAGACAGTATCAGGTTGAAAGCGATAAGAGAAATTTTTTCCTGAGATTTGCTGCTTGTTTTGGGCAATTTCTTATGGCGCATGATGCAACTATTAGCTACAAGGATTTACCACTGAAAATCTATGAGTTAACAAAGTATTCTTTTAGAAGAGAACAATCTGGGGAGCTAACGGGCTTAAGAAGACTGCGAGCTTTTACAATGCCTGATGTTCATGCTTTTACATCTGACTTAGAAATGGCCATGGATGAGTTCAAAATAAGATTTGATTTAAGTCTTAGTGTTTTAAAAGATATTGGAATAGAAGTTGCTGATATAGAAATGGCATTAAGAACAACAAAAGATTTTTATGAAAAAAATAAGGATTTCATAATAGATCTTGTAAAGAAATTTGGGAAACCAATTCTTATAGAATTGTGGGATGAAAGGATATTTTACTTTATTTTAAAATTTGAATTCAATTTTGTTGATATGTCCGAAAAAGCATCAGCATTAAGCACAGATCAAATTGATATAGAAAATGGTGAAAGATACGATATTAATTTTACAGATAAAGATGGAAAACCAAAGCATCCCTTAATTCTTCATTGTAGTCCATCTGGTGCTATTGAAAGAGTAATTTATGCATTGCTGGAAAAAGAAGCAATTAAAATTAACAAAGGTCAAAAACCAATGCTTCCTGTTTGGCTTTCTCCTACCCATATTCGTTTTGTACCTGTAAAAAATGATTTTGTAGAAATATGTGAAAAATTCATTGAAGAATTTAATAAAAAATCCCAATATGTTCACATTAGAGCTGATATTGACGATCGTGAACAAAGTGTTAGTCGTAAGATTCGTGATGCAGAAAAGGAATGGACCCCTATAATTATTGTTGTCGGCGAAAAAGAAAGTAAAAGTAAAACATTTACACCACGTTTTAGAACCAAAGAAATAGGTGAGGAAAACCGCTCTTACACGTTAGAAGAGCTCTATAATATAATAAAAGAAATCACATCCGGTTTTCCCCAACAAAGAATTCCGCTTCCAGTTCATTTATCTATAAGACCAAAGTTCAAATATTAGTTTCATATTTGCGGAGGCCTTAATTATGATTGAAAGAAAAGATATTCAAAAGCTAGCAGACTCATTTGATAAATCAAATATCACAATTGGTGTTTTAGGCGGACATTCCGGTCTTGATGTATGTCGTGGTGCTAAAAAGCATGGTTTTAATACACTAGCTGTTTGCCAAAAAGGTCGTGAAAATACTTATACAAAGTATTATAAAACCAGAAAGGACGGTCGTGGATGCATTGATGAAACAATTCTTCTTGATAAATTTGCAGATATTACAAAACCTAAAATTCAAGAAGAATTAAGAGCTAAAAATACAATATTTATCCATAACAGATATTTTTGGGTGTATTTTGATTTTAAGGATATCGAGAACAATTTTATGGTACCAATTTTTGGGTCTAGAGGAATGTTAAAACTTGAGGAAAGAGACGTTCCAAAAAACCAATATTATCTATTAGAAAAAGCAGGCATTCGATATCCAAAAATAATCAGGTCTCCAAATGACATTGACAGGCTTGTTATTGTAAAAGTCAGTGAAGCAATTAGAGGTTATGAACGGGCTTTCTTCTATGCTAATAATTATAAAGATTATAAGAAAAAATCAGAAGAACTGCTTAAGAAGAAAATGATAACTAAAGATGCATTAGAAAAAGCAGTTATTGAAGAATATGTAATTGGCGCTCAAATCAATTTTAATTATTTCTATTCTGTTATTAATGAGGAATTAGAGATTATGGGGACGGATACAAGAAGACAGACAAATCTTGATGGGCTTATCAGACTGCCAGCAAATGAACAACTCGAAGTTCTTAAATATTTGAAACCAAAAATCATTGAAACCGGACATATTGCAGCAACAACAAAAGAATCAATAATTGAGAAAATATTTACACTAGGTGAAAAATTTGTTAAGGTAACAAAAAGAGAAATCCCTCCAGGTATAATCGGTCCATTTGCCCTTCAGGGTGCAATTGCAGCTGACAGAGGAAAGGAGGAAATGGTAGTATTTGACGTATCCATGAGAATACCCGGTAGTCCTCTAACACGATTTACACCTCATTCAGGTTATCTATATGGTGATTCAATTAGCTATGGTGAAAGAATAGCAATGGAAATTAAAAAAGCAGTAAAGATTGAAAGATTGAAAGATATCGTTACATAAATTTATTTACATTCTATTATTCTTTTTTCAGTCACAATCTTATCTACGGGTATATCATGATTTTCAGTTGGAATATGTTTAACAATTTGACATTCAAATGATAAACCGATATGTAATGCTCTTTTAGAATTGTTTAAGAGAGTATCGTAGTAACCTTTTCCATGACCTATACGATTACCTTTTTTGTCAAAACCTACACCAGGGACAAGAATTAAATCTATACTATCAATATATACTTCGATTATATTTTCCTTTTTTGGTTCAAGTATATTATATGTACCAACATCAAGATCATTCCAATTTTCTAATTTTGATAAAATTAGACATCTATTTTTAATATCAGCTATTGGAACAACAATAGTTTTTTTATTTTGTAATTGTTCTTTTATCATTTCATGGGTGTAGACTTCTTTATCGTAAGATATGTAAAATAGGATTGTTGATGCATCTTTGAAGTCCTTCATATTAAAAAGTTTATTTTTAATTATCCTGCTCTTTTCAAGAACTTCTTTTTTGGATAGATTTTTTCTCTCATCAATAAGCTGTTTTCTAATTTGATTTTTCATTAAAATGTGTATAAATATATTCTATAAAGAGATTAACTATGGTTTCTTTTTCCTCTTTTTTATCTCTTTTGCGGGAATACCACCATAGGTTTTTCCTTTTTTCAAAATCTGACCTTTTGTTACGACTGCCCCAGCAGCAAGCCTCACACCATCTTCAAGGATTGTTCCAGGCATGACAATAGAGCCTGCTCCAATAATACAGTTATTTCCGATTTTAACTCTATCCATTGTAATCGTTCCTTTCTCATAGTTATGAATATGTCCATAGATAATTGCATATTCTCCCATTGTTACATTATCGCCAAGTTCAGTCAAGCATGGGTCCTTAATCACTCCTCCTACAAGACAATTATCACCTATTTTCATTCCAAGAAATCTATAGTATGTGTTTTTTATTCCCAAAGGGAAAATCTCAAGAATTTTTCTTATAGGGGTATATAACGCACAAACAACTATCCACCTAAAAGCCATTTTTTCATTTATTGAATACTTGTACAAGCCGGGTTTATATTTGATTTTAAAAACATGGATAAAAAGCCCTGAAATTAAAACCTGAAAGAAAATCGTGATAATTACTCCGATATAGATAAAAAATGGTAATATAAAAAAATGCCATAATTGGTTAAATGATATAAAAATTAGTAAGGTTCTCCAAGCAAATATTAATGGAAAAAAACCAAGTGAAAAAACAATTAAAAGAATAAATGAAATTAAAAAAAATCCTTTAACATTTCCAGAAGATTTTTTATCGTTCATCCCAACCTCTATATTATGATATCATCATATTCTTCATTTGCTTTGTTTAGATAATATATGTAACCAGACACATTATCTGATTTCTTTAATTGGTTAATTGCTTGAAATTGGTAATTTGTTGCATTTTGAAAGTGTTTGAGGTTATTGCCAGCTAAATCCATTCCTAGGAAGTATTCATATTTATGAAAAACATTTTTTGTAATATTAATTGCGTTTTCACCAGAAATATTATCTGTAAAAACCTCGTTTTCTCTAAACATACTGCACCTACTACCCTCAACTAGATCTTTATAATAGGGTTTAATAAATTCATTAGCAATCCAGAACCATCTTTCAATACCTTTCATTTTCTTATTGATAAAATCAGTTTGTGTATTGTTTTCATCCTCTGGATAACAAATCCTAAGAATTATCTGATTTTTTGTTTCATATGGGGTTATACCTTTATGAACCTCTGTTAATATCCATCCATAATTAGGAAGATAATACTCTGTCATATAATGCATTTCATACCAAAAAGGATAATCTCGGTTAGCTAGTAGTACTCGAGCTGGAATATTATTTGCCCTAAATAATGCGCATCCCAGATGGGACCTACCTGGACATTCTCCATTTATTAAGAGTGCTGTAAAGGCATCTTGAGATCTATATAATCCTAACTTATATTGGATAAAAAACAAAGGATACCTATGTAACATACAGAATAAAGCAATTCTTCTTGCTAATCTTAAAACATTATTTGTGAAAATTTTCATTTGTCTTGCTCGAAGTCTTATAAGTATCCTATTTTTTTGTACAACTTTCGTTGATGAAAGCCACTTTAATGTTTCAGGCGGAAGTTCGTCTTTTTTTGGAATCTTCACCTTCTTAGGCAGATTGGAAAAATCTTGATTTTTAACAAGTACAAAGAAATTAAAATGAATCAGGACGCTATCCTCTTTATCCATTTCATCAATTGTGAAATTTGCAATCTTATTAGGATCATTTGTTCCATTTTCAATTCTGTAATCTAGAATTTCAGCTGTAGTATCATTCAATATTTCCATAATTATTGGAAATTGATAATCTAACTCGGCTGGAAAAGCATATCTTACATTAAATGAGTCTACATTTTCAGTTGCATTAACGTATAGATAATGTTCTCCACGAAGAAGATAAAGTTCTATAACTTCATCAGAAGACTCATAATCAAATTCTTTCAATTCTATTGTTTCATTGCTATTTACAAGTGGTGAAAGGGATAATATGAGAAATAATAAAACTAAGAATAATGCAAATTTTTTTTTATAATATGCATTCATATAACCTTCCCCATATTATATTATAAATATTATTTTCATACATATTTAAAAGTTGTTATTTCCTGCACCCCACTAATCCAGAGTTGGTAAAAACGTCAATATTCCATACAAAGAAA
>CAZHIY010000027.1:0-12895 GCA_964533085.1 uncultured Thermoplasmatales archaeon
ATTGATCCGCCTACTAAAAAACACATTGCAATTAAACCAATAACAAGAGGTAATGGTTGAATTGGGCTACCAAAGACACTCCAAGATGCAAGAATTCCTAATAGTCCACGAGGAATAGCAATCCATAGTTGATTTACAAACAGTACATCTTTAAATCTTGGAGGAATTGAATAAGAAATTGAGAAAAATGTGATCAGCAGAACTAGAAAACTAAACATGGGATTTATAAATAAGGATATAAAAATAGCCAAGGAGTATAAAATAATTGATATAATCAATGCTTTTCTAACAGGAATATTTCCTCTAATTAATGGACGATATGGTTTGGATATTTTATCAGTCTCAATATCTGTTACTTGATTTAGTGTATTTGACGCTCCATTAAGTATTGCTAATGCAAAACTAGCAGGGATTATCGTTGTCCACCAAATAGAAAAAAAATCACCAATAACTCTATTGTTAAAGAAACTAGCAATCATTATACAGGAAGATACAATTATTGGAGCAAGAAGTGTAAATGGTCGGATCAAATCAATATAATTTTTTAATTGTTTTTTTAGTTCCCTTAAGTCCATGCTCTGTCTCCAGTAATAAAAGCTTTTGTAATTATCATAATATAAAGGTTGTTTGACACCCATTACCCAAAACTAAAAATTTAAAAAACATATTAAGGAAAATAAAAAAAAGAGAGGCTCAAATGCAAAAATTTAGAGGATTTATAGCAATTGATATCAAACCTTTTCCAAAATTACTAGAATTCGAACAGGAAATAAAAAATACTGGTGCAAATGTAAAACTTGTTGAACCGGAAAATATACATCTAACAATCAAATTTCTTGGAGATACTGACGAATCACTAATAGATAGAATTGAAGAAATAATGAATTATTCAGTAAAAGAAGTAGAACCTTTTGAGATTTCCCTTAAAGGCGCAGGTGTTTTTCCAAATGAAAAGTACATTAAAGTTATATGGATAGGAATAGAAAATGTTGAGAGTATTTCAAAAATTGCTTTTAAAATTGATGAGAAAATAACCACTCTTGGTTTTCAAAAGGAAAAAAGAAAATTTTCTGCTCATCTAACAATTGCAAGAGTTAAAAATGTAAAAAACAAGGAAAAATTAATACAGATTATTGAAAAATATAGAAACATTGAATTTTCAAAATTCAAAATCAATTCAATAAAACTAAAAAAAAGCACTCTTACTCCAAAAGGACCGATTTATACGATGTTAAAAGAAATAAATTTCTAAGAAAAAACTTAGTTTTATATATTGATTTAATTTAAGAAAATAGTATTACCAAAAAGTAAAATTAGGCTAAGGATATTTTAGAAAAAAAATAATGGCGGTGAAATCAATAGAAACATGGTATGTTGTTTTAGGACTTATCAACCTTGGGTTAATAATATTTAGTATAAAATTCTTTTTTCCCAGAAATTTTTTTAAAAAAAAAATTGGATTATTTAAGCTGATTAACAAAAATTTAATTTATATTCTCATAATTACCGGAGTTGTTTCGCTTCATTTAATTGAAGTAAACTTAATAGATCCTCATACAACAGAATTTGTGGGTTATGATTTTGCTAATAACATAAAAGATATCGAAGGCGATTTTGTATATTGGTTTTCGCAACATTGGACACCTGTTCTTGTTTATTTCTTTGTGCTGATTTATATTGGAGTTTACTCTTTTACATTATGGTTTTCACCAGTCTATTTTATACTAACAAATAATAAAAAAGCAATGAAAACACTAACATATGGATTGTTATTAACCTATATTATTGCCCTACCATTCTACTTATTTCTACCAATTACAAATGTGTATACTTACTATAATGTAAGTTCTGCTCTTGAAACTGTGATTCCCTCTGTTGAAAGCTTTTTTTATTCAACTACAACACAAAATAATTGCCTACCTTCACTACATACAGCTATGACGATATTAATTGCATATTCTGTTAGTCTAACAGGTAATAAGAAACTTACATATTTTGCTTATACTATAATGATACTTGTAATAATATCAGTTATATATCTATCAATACACTGGGTCCTTGATGTAATAAGTGGAGCTCTTTTATCAGTAGGAGTAATATTGATATTGAGAAGATATATGGGGGAAGAGCATAATGAATAAAATTGAAAAGCAAGTTCTTGAAAAAATTACTCCTTCCTCAGAATATAAAAAGAATATTAAAAAACTAGTAAAAGAGCTAGAGAAAAAAGTAGAAAACGAAATAATTAAAGGGAATCTACCAGTAACTATTGAGCTTGTTGGATCGATTGCCAAAGATACATATCTAAAAGATGATCTGGATGTTGATTTTTTTATAAAGTTTCCAACAGAATATAAAAAAGAAATAATTGGAAAAAGTGCCCTTTCAATTGGAAGAGCAATCCTTAAAGATACTGAAGAATCATATGCAGAACACCCATACATAAGGGGATTTTATAAAAATAATAAAGTAGAAATTGTCCCATGTTATAAGATAGAAAAAGCATCTCAAAAGCTATCAGCAGTTGATAGGACACCATTACATACAAAATATGTTAGAGAAAATTTACCCGAATCAAATAAATCAGAGGTATTATTATTTAAGCAGTTTCTCAAAGGAATTGGATGTTATGGAGCAGAAGCAGAAATCGAAGGATTTTCTGGTTATTTATGTGAAATTTTAATAATAAAATTTGGTACTTTTAACAATCTTTTAAAAAATGCATTGAATTGGAAAGTAGGAGAAAAAATTGCTTTGTCAAATGATAAATTTCCTAGGTTCAGAACTCCTCTAACATTTATTGATCCTGTTGACACTGATAGAAATGTAGCTTCAGCAATATCTCTAGAAAAATTTGATTTTTTCATAAATGCATGTAAAGAATATCAAAAAAAGCCATTGATAACATTCTTCTTTCCAAAAAAAGTGAAACCATGGCCTCTAGATAAAATAAAGCAAAATCTTGAAACAAAGAAATTCAACTATATAGGGATAAAACTCAAAAAACCAGATATTATTCCCGAAAATCTCTATCCTCAAGTTAGAAAAGCTGCTCGCTCAATAATTGAAACATCTAAAAGATTTGATTTTACAATTTTTGATAATCCATACTATATAAGTGATGAAAATATCTATATTATTATTAAAACAAAAAACGAACCACTTTCAAAAACATATATACATCCTGGTCCTCCTGTGAAATTAAAAAAACATGCGAGTGAATTTTTGAAAAAGTGGAAAGATGATCCTAGAGTAACCAAGAAACCATATGAAAAAAATGGTAGATTATATGTTGAAATAAAAAGAGATTTTCAGGAGATAAAACACTTTTTAAAATTTGAAATTAAAAACCTTAGTATGGGGAAACATATAGATAAAACCGTTAAGAAAAAATATAAAGTTTTAGAAACAGAAGACCTGATAAAAGAAAATTTAAGAGAGTTTTGGACAAAATATCTTGATGGAAAAATGCCTTGGGAACGATAAAATGAAAACTTTGGGTGTTTTTACAAAGGATTTTTCACTGTATTATGATCTTATAAGAACACTTAAAAAAAGAAAGATACCATATGTTTCTCTTTCATCAGTTGATTATATTCCCAGCAAGGTTGGTGTTGTTCTTACTTCTAATAATGAATTGCATGATGTGAAAATATCAAAAGTTATTGCTGCTGATGCATATGATACAATTGATCATGCTGTTGATCTTGCAATTCAAATGCTCGTTGGTAAGGACCTTTATTCGAAGGTCTTAATAGGTATTGATCCTGGTGAACAACCTGGTATTGCAGTTATAGGAGATGAGATATTACTACAAAAAATGAATGCTGAAACCCCAGAAAAGGTAGTTGCAATAATAAAAAGAGTTCTTAGAGAATATCCATCATCTGAAACCTTAATTCGTATCGGTCATGGATCAATTATTTCAAGAAATCGTATTATTAATTCTATCATCTCGCTTGGAATATCAATTGAAATTGTAGATGAAACAAAGACGACACCTACACAGCAGATAAAAAGACTTGAGAAAGATGGAGAAGCAGCCGCAGCAATTGCTTTACTCCGTGGTGGAAAAGTTCAAAGACGGTTGCCATTAGAACCAACAAAAGGTGATATTAAAAATATTCAAGAGAGAAGTAGAAAATATTCAAATGGTAAATTTTCAATCTCAGAAAAAACAGCTCTTAAAGTTTTGAAAGGTGAACTTAGTCTCATCGAAGCAATTGATCTTGAAAAAAACAAATAAGAAACCCAAACGTTTATGAAGCTCCCTCATATGCATTTTAGGTAAGTGTGATGAATGTTAAAAGAGCTTTGATTAGCGTCTCAGACAAAGATGGGGTATCTGATTTTTCAAAAGGACTGTCCAAACTTGATATAGAGATTATTTCAACAAGTAGTACTGCTAAGGTTATAAAGAATGCAGGTGTTAAAATAAAAGAAGTATCAAACATCACAGGTTTTCCAGAAATGCTTGAGGGACGTGTCAAAACCCTTCATCCTATTATTCATGCTGGAATCCTTGCGAAAAGAGATAGTAAATCACATTTGGAAACTCTTAAAAAACATAAGATTAAGACCATTGATCTATTGGTTTGTAATCTTTATCCTTTTGAACAAACAATTAAGAAACAAAATGTTGGAATTGATGAAGTAATTGAAAATATTGATATTGGAGGACCAACTCTTATTCGTGCAGCAGCAAAAAACTACAAAGATGTAATTGTAATAACTGATAAAAATCAGTATGGAGAGGTTTTAAGTTCACTTGAGTCAAAAGGAGATATCAATCTAGAAAATAGAGAGAGACTTGCAATAAAAGCATTTACACACACTGCTCAATACGATGCAATAATCTCGAGTTATCTTAGAAATAAATGGACAAATGAAATTCTACCAGATGATTACAGTATTTCTTTAAGAAAAATTCAGAATATGAGATATGGTGAAAATCCACACTTAAAAGGCGCATTTTACAAAGCTCTCCCTGAAATTAATGAACCTTGTATAACAAATGCAATAAAACTTCATGGAAAGGAATTATCGTACAATAATATTCTAGATAGTGATTGCGCTATCGAGTGTATTAAAGAATTTTCAGATCCTAGTTGTGTAATAGTAAAGCATGCAACACCCTGTGGAATAGCAAGTGCTAAGAATCTATTAGAAGCATGGAAAGATGCCTATGCTACAGATATATATTCACCTTTTGGAGGCATTATTTCCTTTAATAGAGAATTGGTAGAAGATGTTGCAAAAGAACTATCAAATTTATTTTTAGAGGTAATTATTGCACCAAGTTTTAACGAAGAGGCATTGAATATTTTTAATAAAAAGAAAAATCTTAGACTGCTACAACTTAAGGGAATTGATAAGAAAATAAACAGGAAGGGAATGATTTTTAGAAGTGTTGTTGGTGGTTTTCTCTCACAGGGAAGAGATATAAAATTAACTCCAAAAAAAGATTGGAAGATTGTAACAAAAAAGAAACCAAGTGAAAACGAACTTGTATCAATGGAATTTGCTGTCAAATGTGTTAAGCATGTGAAATCAAATTCAGTCGTCTTTGTAAAAGGCACGAAAACTGTTGGGATAGGTGGTGGACAAACAGCTCGTGTTGATGCTACATGGATTGCAATAAATAAAGGAAAAGAAAATATAAAAGGGTCAATCATGGCAAGTGATGCTTTCTTTCCATTCAGGGATGCAGTTGATGTTGCTGCTGATGCAGGAGTTAAAGCTATTATTCAACCTGGTGGATCAATTCGTGATGAAGAAGTAATAAAAGCAGCTGATGAACATTCAATTTCTATGGTATTTTCAGGTCAAAGATATTTTAAGCATTAATTAAATTTTTTAAATTAATTGTCGCTATTTTATTAACAAAATGTTTGTATAAGTTTTAAAAATAATGCCAAATTAGCTGAAAACAATCCTAAAATAGCAACAAAAAATGGACCAAATATCGGACGACTTGACAATACTAGTATAATTACCATTATTGAAACCATTGGTATTGCAAACGTAAATGTAAGTATTAATAAAATTGCACAAATTAATGGATATCCCTCCAATGGAGTTGTAGGATTTAATTCCTGATTCATTACTTTAATTTCTGTAATTTTATTTTTTATATCCTCATTATTTTTTATAATATTTGACAATCCATTAGAAAATGTGGGATTGGTATTTTTAATAGATTCAATTATCTCTAAGGCTTTGTCTTCCCCAATTAAATTTATCAGTTTGCAACCTTTTTCATAAGCTAACTCAAGATGATTTCGAGTGAAAGTAGGATTTGTAAAAATTAATGAACCTATTAGGCTTGGATCTTTAAATAAAATATTTCTATAAATACTTCTAAGAGAATGATCAAAATCTAAGAAAAAACCAGTATTCTTCTCTTGATTAAATAAATTTATTATTTCTTCATTATTTACAATATCAATTATTGTTTGAAATAAAAATTCTTTAGTTTCCTCCACATTTTTATCTGTTTGGACAGTTGCAGTACCTGGTTGAACTGCAAGACCTATAAATAAAATAATAATTCCAAAAACTAAAGTATTTTTAATTAAACCCTTTTTTTTATTCAAATTTTTACCTCCCTCTGATATCACAATGTGTTTTAGTTATATAAATTTTTACATATAAAATGGTATAAATTTCAAAACTACCTAAAAATAAAATAAATTCATAAAATAATCAGCTATATATTATTTATATGAAAATGCATTTCCACAAATAATGGAATTTAATGTTAAAAAAAGAGATGGTCCTAGTAGAATCGGAGAGCTAAAAATAAATATTGAAAAAATCATAACACCAAACCTACTTTATTTAGACACCAAACGTTTTAAAGCCCCAGAATTTGCAAATATACTTATAACAAATGAAAATAAAAAAACAACAAAACCCATCTTGATTTTTTCAGAAAAACTTTTAATCAAAAGAATAAAAGAGAAATACGATCCACTTTTTATTGTTGAAAATGCACAACAAATCCTTAATCAACCTAAAAAATTTGTAGATTTTATCGTTAATCAACGAGAAGAAATTGGGTATCAAAAAGCAATCTATCTTCCCAGTGTAGGTAATCCAACAAATCTAGCACTTTTAACATATATTGGAATCGATTTATTTGATTCAACATCTGCAGTTATTGCAGCAAGAAATAATACTTTACTTTTTGAAATCGGACCATTTAATAAAAATAATTTGGAGGAAATTCCATGTAACTGTCCAGTTTGCAGTAAAATAAATAAAAAACCAAAAGAAATGAATTTTCATGAAATTCTAAATCATAATTACTATGCATTAAATAACGAAATTAAACATGTTAGAAATGCAATTTTACAGGAAAATTTAAGAAATCTAGTTGAAAATAGAATAAAAGCTGATCCTAATCTTACAGCAATCCTTAGAAATCTAGATAGAAATCATTACGAATATTTAGAGAAAAGAACACCTTTACAAAGTAAAAGTAAACTTATTGCAACATCTGGCGAAGCGTTAACTAGACCTGAGATAAAACGATTTCAAAAAAGAATAATTGATAGATACAAAAAACCAAATTCAGCAAAAATACTGCTACTTCTTCCATGCTCAGCTAAAAAACCATACTCATTTTCAAAATCTCACAAGCTATTCAGAGAAAAAATATTTACGACAAAAAATCCTCTTATTGTTCATGAATTAATAATCACATCGCCAATAGGAATAGTACCAAGGGACCTAGAACTTGTTTATCCTCCTTGTTCCTATGATATACCAGTCACTGGTATTTGGGATGAACAAGAAAAAAAGATGATTTTAGATATTTTATCAAGGTATCTAAAACAAAACAAATATGAGATAACAATTTCACACTTAACAGAAGATTTAAACGAATTTATAAGACCTATTCTCAATAAACCAATTGTTACATGTGAGAATAATCCGACATCAAAAGAATCACTTGAAAATCTATTTACTACTCTAAATGCACAGGTAAACAGATTTGGGAAAATAAAACTTCAAACAAGAGCAAGAGAAGATATAGAATCACTTGCAATATATCAATTCGGTGAAAAAATTGCTAAAAATTTGTTAAAAGACGTCTATATAAAAGGGAAATATCCATACCAAAAAATTATAAAAAACAACACTCAACTTGGAATGATTACAAAGGAAAGAGGACTTATTTCTCTAACACTTACTGGAGCAGAAAAACTACTTGACTCTAAAAAGTACTGGATAGAGATATTCGATGATTTCAAACTAATTGGTTCAATATTTGCACCCGGTGTAAAAAATTCGGATAGCGATATCAGAATCGGGGATGACGTAATAGTCATAAAAAATAAAAAACTGGCAGCAGTCGGCGTAGCGCAGATGAACGGGGAAGAAATGAAAAAATCAGATCATGGTGAATCAGTTAAAATAAGGCACAGAGTTTAAACTTTCTTCATTGTTTCAATTTCCCCACAATATGGACAAGAATATACATGCAATTTTTTATATAAATCAGTACCTTCAGCCCAAATCGTTAATCCTTCATTACATATATCACATTTGAATTTTGCTTTTATTGATTTCTTTTCAGGAATTACATCTTCAATACTTGCAGGATTAGGAGGAATCACACCAATTGTTCCACAATCAGGACATGTCATCTTAACATACTGCTTATTGTCCCCCTTTAATTTTTTAACAGCAAAAAACCCATTACAGGTTGGGCATTTGAAATGATAAAGTCCACCTTCTAATGTTTTTTCAAATTCTTCAACTACATCCATATCAATTGGTACAATTTTTGTTTTTGATCTTTTATAAATTAAAAATATTAAAAGAAAAATAAGTACACCATATGAAAGCAATGATATAACAATTAGACCCAAATTAAATACAATATCGTAAAAAGAGAAAATAAACAAGCAGAGCCCAAGTACTATAAAAAGTATAATTAACCATGATTTTTTAAGGAAGTTAAACAATTTCATAGTAGTTTCCTCCTCTTACTAAACATAGAAAGTAGAAATATTATAAAAAACAAAACAAAAGATCCTGAAAGATAAAATGAATTTTCTTTTATTCTATATACAGCATTTTCAGAAAATATATCTTTTTTAGGGTTATTGCCGATTTCATATTCCTCAAGGTTTGTATATCCATCTTCATCAGGATCAGATTTAGCATCATTTGGGTCCTCTGGATCTAAATTATATCTTTCCTCCCACCAATTTGGCATACCATCATCATCAATATCTTCGAGATCCGATGTTATCCAAAAAGCCTTGTCAACTGTGTTTACGACATTGTTTGATTTATCGCTAACCTCTATATTGAATATATATTTCCCAGAGGTTTCATAATTACTTGAATAAGCATATTTATCTTCAGAAACAAATTCTAAATTTCTTTTGTAAATTTCAATAGAAGGAGTGGTAATTGATACAATTACACTTTTTATCTCTACATTATCAGATGCTAAACAAATAATGTCTACAGGTTCACCCTTTAATTGAACACTTGGTTCAGCATTAAAAAATGAGATAATTGGAGCTATGGACTCTTTGAATATTGAGAAATCACCCTGCTTTGTTGCTGTATTTCTATGAATTGTTCTATCAACAGCGATTATTTTAAATGAGTATATTCCAGCTTCATTAGTATTAGTAAATGTAACTCTGAACTCATCGTTACCTGTTCGCCCCATATTGATGCTGTAAATTATTCCTTTTGGATCTGTTATGTTAACAAACACAGAAAATAACCCAGTGTTATCAGTAATTGTGGCTGCTATTGAAACTGAACTACCTTGTTCTTGGTTCTTTGGTTGAACTATAACATTCAAAATAACTGGAGGATCTCTCTCAATTGGTTTAACTTCCAAAATCTTATCACATAGAAATCGATTATTTGTAATATCAACATCTCTGTTTGTATCATTTACAAGTATTTTTGCACCAACCAACCATTTACCTGCTTTGGCAGAATTCCAATACAAGCCAAATGTCTTGTTAGAGTTTGATTTAACACTAATTAACTCGCTATTAACTTCATTTTCATATTTCATTAATCCTTGTTCTTCTTCAATGTATAGTTTAAGTTCATAATCTGTTGCATCACCCAAACCTATATTTTTTACAATAATGTTAATTTTTACTTTGTCAAATTCGCTAATTTCAATAGTTGGTAACTTGATATCTAAAATTGCCAAATCAGGTATCTGATTAACAACTATTGTCTTAGTCAATTTGTTATTTTTCTCGTTTTTTTCATCAATTTGATTTTTTGGATCAAGTGTTATTGTGACATTGAATTTGCCGGATATTTTTGCATTCCAGCTAAAAGAAACATAGTTTGCTTTATCCATAAAAATCGTCATTTCCGCGTATTGTTCAAATATTGTCTTTTTTGTTTTAAAATCGGATATTTTTAGAGATATATTAACATCCTCAACATTAGCATCATAACTAACCAACCCCGCAGTTATATTTACCGTATCGTTTATGTAAATCGTTGGAGATATTTTAGTCCAAATAGTAGAAAAGGAAATATTTTTAATTTCAACATCTGGTTTTCCAACAAAAAAGGCTTGTTTTACTTCTGGTGCATCGTAATCTGCCCAATCCCTTGTAGAAATTATAATTGTCCAATCTCCATCCTTATCAAAGGAAAAATCATCAGATTTCCAGATTATATTATCCTGAACATTGAAAAGATATATGTAAAAATTTTCACTTAGATTATCCTTTAAGAAAATATATGCTGTTACATTTTCTGCTCTAGCATTAGTTATAACAGAAATACTTATTAACTCACCAATAGGGGAAAAACTGCCATTAATTGGACTTACTGATTCTATGCTCCAGCCGTCTACAAAACCAAATTCACCTACACTTGCATTCCCTGAAGCACTCATATCAGTCTCACCAAAATTGGTTCTTGGACCAAGATTGACAGATACATCAAAATAGATACAGTAGAATTTTTCAAAAGAAGATCCAGTTATTTGCCAAAGTACTTTTCCAGATGCATCTGTAACACTATCATAATCTCCACTTTCTTTAAAAATATATTTTAAAACTTCACTAATAAAATCCCCATCAGGAGAATATTCAACAATTAATAATGTTTCATTTTCAAATGATTTGGAAAAAACTCCTAAATTGTTTAATAGTTTTGTAAAATTTATTGATACTTCAACATTTCCATTTCCCTCTACAGTAAGAAAATATCTGTAATGCCAGTTTTTATCCCACCATTGTAAATTTTTTACTTCAACATTAACAGAAATCTCTTCGAAATCATGGGTTTTATCCTTATATATTATATCAATTGTTATAGTTTGAGTTCCAAATTGTGTTGGTTTCCAATAAAATGAAAAGTTATGGGTTTTATTTCGAGATAAACTTTTAGATATGGTTAGTGTTTGAACCTCTCCATCTATACTAGAGTTTAGCTTGGCATAAATAATATCGTTAGTAGCTCCTCCATTATTTTTAATAGTTGATTTAATATTTACTGTTTCATTAACTATGATATTCTGGGGAATATCAATATTTATAATTTTTAATCCCGGGATTTTTTCAGATACATAAATAAAACCGTCCCAAAAATTGTTATCTTCATAGATTTCGATAATATTACCAGTATAATCGACTTGTATTGTTATTTCACGTTTAGTTATAGAATCCAAATCAACTATCCAGCTTAAGTTTACAAATTTAATTTCATCAACAGTTAGACCTTCATTTGTTGAATTAGTAATAATAAGAGAATTATCTATAAAAAGTGCCACAACAATATCTATACCTGCAGAAATATTTCCATATTCACCAGTGTCTGGATCCTTAATATTTTTGATTTTTACAACAAATTCAACTTCATCTCCCTCGGATAAATAACCAGGTGGATCACCAGGAAGATCTACATCAAATATTATTAAATCTGGTCGTCCCCTTTCATTACCAATAGTTGTAATATTATAAAAACTAAGAATCATTAAAAGAATCATAAAAATCATGTAAAACTTCTTATATTTACAAATAACAAGGTTTAGCATATAATACCTACCTTTTTAACTGGTCCCCCTACAAATATTTCTAATTTATATCCTTAAAGTTGTATTTCTATCTTTCTATTAATAATTAAAAGAAATGATTTTAAGGAAATATCTAAAAAGTTGAACAAAAATTATAATATAACATCATCATTTCCAAAAAACTTGGTAATGAAAAATGAAACCAGAAATTCATAAGTCATGCTTCGTTGCAAAAACTGCAGTAATAATTGGTAATGTAAAAATTGGTAAAAATTGTGGTATATATCCTTGCGCAGTACTCAGAGGAGATGAAAATTCTATAAAAATTGGTGATGGTTCAAATGTTCAAGACTGCTGCGTAATACACTGTGACTTATATCATTCTGTAAAAATTGGAAAAAATGTTACAATTGGACATTGTGCAATGATACATGGTGCTACAATTGATGATGATTGTCTTATTGGAATTCACTCAACTATACTCAATGGTGCAAAAATAGGAAAAGGATCAATTATTGGAGCCAATGCCCTTGTCAAAGAAGATATGGAGGTCCCTGAAAACAGCCTAGTCATTGGTATTCCAGGAAAAGTAATGAAACAAGATAAAAAAATTAGAGAAAAAGCACGTTTAAATGCTGCAGAATATAGAAGATTAAGTAAAAGCCATATTGAAAAAAAACATTTGAGCTTTTTACCAAAATAAAAAAATTACTTCCTATTCAATTTTGCTCTAGTATATTCAAGTAGCCCCCCAGCATCTCTAATAGCAATAATTTGCTCTGGAAGCTTTGGAAATGAAAAAGTCTTAGTTCCAACAATAATTTTACCATTATTCATATCAATCTCTACATTATCACCATGAGAATA
>CAZHIY010000027.1:12905-14287 GCA_964533085.1 uncultured Thermoplasmatales archaeon
TCGATAAAAAATTCTTGCAAAACTTATGGCTACAACTGCTTTGATACCTACAGATTTTAAACCTATTACAGGTTGTTCACGTGAACTACCACATCCAAAATTTATTCCGGCAATAATTATATCTCCTTTTTTTACATTTTTTGAAAATGAAGGATCAAGATCCTCTAAAAGATGAGGTTTGATTTCCTCAGCATTACTACAAGTATAAACATATTTTCCAGGAAATAACATATCTGTATCTATGTTATCACCATATCTCCAAATGTTCATTTACCTATCACCTCTCTTGGATCAGTAATTTTACCATAAAGAGCAGAAGCAGCAACTGTTGCAGGACTTGCAAGATAGATTTCTGCTTCTTTACAACCCATACGTCCCTTAAAATTCCGATTTGCAGTACTTAGGCATCTTTCACCAGGGGCAAGAACTCCTTGATGAGCGCCAAGACATGGGCCACATCCAGGTGGAAGTAATACTCCTCCTGCTTTAACTAGTGTTTCGATAATTCCTGAATTTAATGCTTTCTCAAAGATATCCTTTGAAGCAGGTAGGATTAATAATCTTACAGCTGAATTAATCCTTTTACCTTTTAAAATATCAGCAGCAACCTTCAAATCTGAAAGTCTTCCGTTTGTACATGTTCCTATCAGGCATTGCTGAATATCAATATCAGAAACCTCTGCAACAGGTTTAACATTATCAACTGTATGAGGGCAAGCGACTACTGGAGTAATCTCAGCTAAATTATATTGATATTCCTTAAAATATTTAGCATGGTCATCAGCATCTATTGGACTGTATGATGAATCAGGAAATCCAATAAGACTAAGATATTTTTTTGTAACGTTATCACAAAAAAACAACGCATTTTTTGCACCCATTTCAATTCCCATATTTGTAATTGTAAATCTATCATCTATAGAGAAATTCCTAACATTTCCATGGAACTCTACAGAGCAATAGTTTGCACCAGATGATGAAATATCACCAATAATATGTAATATTACATCTTTTGAATATACTCCAGGGTTTAATTTTCCTGTTAATACCATTTTAATGCTCTTAGGCACCTTCAGCCAAGTCTCACCTGTTAGTAAAAGTGAGGCTGCTTCAGTTCTATCAATTCCAGATGAAAAGGCACCGATTGCACCATAAGAACATGTATGCGAGTCAGAACCAAGAAGTAATTTTCCAGGAAGAGCAAACCCCTTCTCAACAACTAACTGGTGACAAATACCAAAACCAATATCAAAAAAATTCTTTATTCCAGTTTTTTTTACAAATTCTCGAATAATCTTATGATTATTAGCTGTTTTTTCAGATGAAGCTGGAATAACATGATCAAGAACTATAATTGGTAGAGTTTTTGAATAAACACCATA
>CAZHIY010000028.1:0-14283 GCA_964533085.1 uncultured Thermoplasmatales archaeon
AACCAATCCTTTTCTAAATAAATTACGTTCTATATTATTTCCACCTTCTTCTATTAAATCCTATTTTAAAAAATATGTAGTTAATATATAAAAGTTTTTGTTAAATATTTGAACAGAATTAAAAAATTGTATCTTTTTTTTAGGTTAATTATAACTTTATTGATTAAAATAATAGATTAAAAATCTATAGAAATTCTTAATAATTTTATTTTGAAAATTGGAAATTGTATAATTTTAATTTCGAAGTAATGTGAAAAGTTACTCATTTTTTTTATTAGTAAATATTATAACTATATTTCCCTCTTGTTTTAAAATGTTTATTTTTATGGAAAAAACATTAATTTTTGCCATTAAATTGGTGTTCAAATCCCTTCCCCTGCACTCATATGGTTCCGACATGAGAAAAACCATCATTTTTTACACTATCATGCTTTTGTGGCTAAAAAAGAGATTAAACCCCTAAATTTAAGTTTGAATTGAGATTTTCACTTGATACGAAAGCTATAAATATCAGCTCCAATGTTTAATAAATAAATTTATAGGGGGATTATTCGGATGAAAATTAATGAAATTGCGTATCTTATAAAACTAGGGCGCCTCCCTTTAATAGCTACTACACTTATTCTATATATTCTTGGTATAGTCTTTGCAATTGCACTCAATAATTCATTTGATTTTTTAAAATTTATTGTTGGTTTAGCAATTGCTACCACCGCACTTTTGTCTATGTCTTATTGTAATAATTATTATGATGCAGAAGCAGATCAATATAATAAACCAACTGCGTTTTCAGGTGGAAGTGGCCAAATATTGCACAACAAAAAATTGCGGACATCAATAAAATATTTATCATTTATTTTCATGGCATTTTCAATTCTTCTTGCTATTATTTTTGTATTAATTTTTTCCTTTTCTATAGTATTTCTTTTCTATGTGATTATTGGTAATTTGCTTGCTTGGTTCTATACTGCACCACCATTGAAATTGGTTTATCGTGGTCTCGGTGAGATTTCCACCATGATAGCAATTGGTTTTATGATTCCTGGATTAGGTTACTATGCCTTAGCAGGACAACTTGATTACTTGTTTTTAATATTCATTTTTCCATTCATGATGTTTTTAGGAGCATGGATTATTAATGCAGAAATTCCAGATTTGGAAGGTGATCGCCGAGGTATTAAAAAAACGGTGATAGTACGAAAGGGTTTCCGATTTGGTTTAATCCTTGCAAGTATATTTTCTATTATCGTGGTTCTGTACTATATTATTATATCTAATTTTAGTCTGCTTCCTTCATATATTGATTTTAGGTTTTTTGCACTTTTTTCAATGCTACCATTAATTTTTATATTGCTTAGTCTACGTTCAAATTTTTCAAATCGTACTAAAGTTATGAAAATTGTTAATCAAAATATTGGATCAATTTTCATATTTATTATTTTAGTAATTGTTTATTTAATATTCATAATTAGTTGAAAAATTAGAAATAACAATTTCATCCATTGCAATTTTTTTACATATTTGAAGGTTCTAAAAATTTTTCATGAAATAAAATATTATAAAGTAAAAATCCTAAACCAGGAATTGTTATTATAATAATTGCATATGGTGTAATTGTTATAAGTAAAATGGGAGCTAATGTAAAATTAAGATAGCCCTGTAAATTAATTAATTTTCGTATAGTTCCTCTTTCAAAATTTGAGAGATTTAGATATTTCATTAATAAGAATATCACAAATATGCTGATTATACTAATTACAAAAATTAGAGAATAACGAAATATTATCGGTAAAGCAAAATGTGATATGAATATAAAAGGTAGAAACGCTAAGGATAGATTAGATAGCTGTATAATGTAAGCAATTATTTTAAATTTGTTTGGTATGTATAATTTATTTTCTTTTACTTGAAGACCTAATCTAACTGCAAATGTATTTGCTCCTTGGAGATAATCGTTTTCGATATCCTTAAATCCACCTGCAATTACATTTAGTAAAAAAACCTGGATTGCACCAAGAAAACATATAATCCATACTAAGAACGGAACTTGATTGAGGTTTGATATATTTACAGATGCACCATAAAAAATTAGAAAGAACATACCTATTGCTAGGAATGAATCAGCAAGTGGGATTTTTTTACTAGTAATATTGTATAATGTGACACATATGACAGGTACAACTAAAAAAATAATTGAATAAAATTTTTGAGTAGAAACGGCTAAATAGATAGCAAATGCAAACATTACAATTAAACACCCAAGAGCAAAAATCCATGCTTTTTGCTTAGTAATTGCTCCACTTACCAATGGCCTCTCAACAAAATCTTTAATATTTTTATCAAGATTATAATCTATAATGTCATTATGCGTAATTCCATATGAATGTCCTAAAATTCCAATTAAAAAGATAATGATTAGATATAAAAGCTGATATCGTCCAGTTGCAATTGCACCCATAACAGGAGCAAGACCGGTTAGTGGTGCTATGGATAATCGGGCAAGTTTCAAATATTCTCTTGTCATAAAAATTCAGTTTCTTAATAATTATTAATAATAAAAAAGTTCAGTTAAAAAGAGATTTAAACTTGAAGTCTAACGCACTTCCCCTGCACTTTTTTAATTTTGTTTTTTTAACATAAACAAAACATATATTTAAAATTACCTTTAATTATTGTTTTTTTTATATTTACTACCAAACATTTAAATTAAACAATCAATATAACTACTCATATTAAGCAAATATTTTTGGGGGACATACATGAAAAATAATATACAAATTTTTTTTACTTGTTTTATATTAGTTTCAGTAATATTTTCAGTTCCAGTTTCACCAAATATTTTAGCTTATAATGAGGTTATAACAACTGAAAAATTAGATCAAACAATATTTGATGAAATTGTTAGAGAGGAAATCCAATCTTTAAATAATTTAGAATATCAAATTATTAGGGCTGAATATGGTGTTCCTCATATTTTTGCAGATAGTAAAGAGGGACTTGCTTTTGGAGCAGGTTATGCAATTGCTCAAGATCGCCTTTGGCAATCTGATGTATTCAGACGACAGGCGACAGGTAGAATGGCTGAATTAGGTTTAGCAACTATTGATTATGATTATTGGAACAGATTAAGTGGATATAGCAAACAAGAAAATACCGAGTTATTAAAGGAATTAACATCTCCATATAAAGAAATGCTTGAAGCCTATACAGAAGGAATGAATCTATATATATCTGAAGCTTTAGCTGATCCTATTAATAAAATGCCTTTTGAGTATTTAGAGCGTGGAATTTCACCTGAGCTCTGGACTGAGGAAGACTCATTAGCTATTGGTCAAATGATGGTTAGGCGTTGGGGAGAAGGTGGAGGAAACGAGCTTCTTTTTGCAGCTGTGCTTACAACTCTTATTGATATAAATGGAGTTCTAAAGGGTTGGAAAATCTTCAATGATGTATGTCCCCAAATAGATCCTGGCTCAGATACTACATTGAATTGGAGTGGAGAATTCAATCAACCAATAATATCAAGATTTCCTCCATATGTTCCTAATGTTGTTATCGAATCAGCTGATAAGATAGAATCATTTAAACAGTTAGACAAAAATATCTCTGAATCACTGGGTTTACTATATCATTTTGGAAGTAATGGTTGGGTTGTGACACCCTCGAAGTCTGCAACAGGTAATACACTTTTGTTGGGTGGCCCTCAGATGGGACATTCAATTCCACAGATAGTTGTTGAACTTGGTATGCATGGTGCAGGAATTAATGCAACTGGTATGACTTTCCCAGGTGTTGGACCAGCAATTGCAATTGGTGTTAGTGAATGGGGTGCTTGGACTACTACATCTGGATTGTCAGATGGTGTTGATACCTACATTGAAATTTTACATCCTTTTAACCAGACAAAATATCGTTTTAATAAATCTTGGCTTGATATGGAAAAAAGAATTGAAACCATCTACGATGCAGAGGGTGCACCACATGATTTTGAAATTTATAGAACAATCCATGGGCCAGTGCTTGATATTAGGTGGAAATCCATGCTTGGTGGGATTGCCATTAGTCAAAAGATGACATTCTGGAAAAAAGAACATCTAACCCTTGAGGGTGTAATGCGTTTCCAAGAATGTACAAATATTTCTGAGTTTGAAGAGGGAGTTAGCAAAATTGTTTCTTCTCATAATTGGTTCTGGGCTGACAGAAATGGAGAAGTTGGATATTATCATGCGGGATGGTACCCAATACGTCCTAAATTCGGTTTGTTTCATCGTATAATTGATGATAGATTTCCATTGATTGGTACAGGAAAAGAAGAATGGCTAGGTATTGTACCATTTGATGAATTGCCACAAGGAAGGAACCCTGAGGAGGGTTTCTATGCGAACTGGAACAATAAACCACAGGCTGATTGGCCCTATGCAGAGGCTGAAGTAGGACCAATGTGGGGGGAGGGACATAGTGTTGTGAGAATCCAACAGCTATTAGACGAAGATGATGAAATCACATTTGAAGATATGATAAATATTTGCCGTAATGTGGCTTATCACAATTCATACGGAACATATTTCAAACCATTTTTACTAGAGGCAATTGACGCTGTTGGAGGTATTCCATCACAAGTGACAACTGCTCTAGAGCAATGGGATTGTTATTTGAATAATGAAAATGAAGATGGATTCTATGATGATCCTGGGTTAACTATATTCAACAAGTGGTATGAAGAAATCTATGATGTAATATTGGTAGATGAACTTGGGGAAGAAGTCGAGGAGTATTCCCATAGTATATTACTTCACCTGTTCCAGGGAAAAGAATCGAAATTAAAACTCAGATATAAAGATTATTTTGACGGTATTTCTAGAGATAATGCGATTGTTACTGCTTTAGAAAATGCTTTAACGGTTTTAGAAGATGAGTTTGGTACGGATAATATTTCGGAGTGGCTTACACCAGTAAAAATGAAATATTTTTCTGAGGTAGGTGCACTTCCTTCACCTGAAATGCCAAAAATGGACCGAGGAACATATAATCAAGTTGCTGAAATGCCACTTTGGAATAAAAACCATCAATATGAATCTCCTATCGCTTTTAATGTTCTACCACCAGGCCAAAACGGATTTGTTGATTATTATGGACAACCAAATCCTCATGCGTATGACCAACTTGATCTTTACATCAATTGGCAATTTAAACCAATGCTATACGCACTCTCTTAATATTAGATCATAAGATATTTTTTAAGAAAAATAGAAGCTTAAATGTACTCCCTCATTCGGTTTAATAAGCTCTTGATACCAAATATTAATGTAACTAGATGTAAATTCGCATTTTGTGAAATACGATTTAATACTTATTAGATATGGTGAAATCGCATTAAAGGCTAAACAAACTAGAAAACGTTTTGAAAATACTTTAGTGAACAATATTAAAGATGCATTAAATACAAAAAATCTACAAAATAAGTTGAAAAGGGAATGGGGCAGAATTTACATTTATTCAGAACAAATTGAAAAATGTGTAAGTATCTTACACAAGATTTTTGGAATAAAATCAATAAGCCCAGCAATACAAACCAATAGTAAAATTTCAGAAATATCTAAAATTGCGAAATCAATTTCCAAAGAAAAATTAGAAAGTGGAAAAAGTTTTGCAATTAGAGTTAATAGAACTGGAGATCATGATTTTACAAGTCAAGATATAGCAATACAAATCGGAAATGAAATAGTAAAGGAAACACAAGCAAGTGTAGATTTAACAAATCCTGATTTTGAATTATTCATTGAAATTAGAAATGATAAAGCATATATTTTTGTTGAAAAAATTAAAGGATATGGGGGAATGCCAATAGGAACTCAAGGAAATATTCTTGCTTTAATTGATACACCAACTGCTTTATTGGCATCGTGGTATTTGATACATAGAGGATGCAGACCAATATTTCTTTATAATGAAGAAATCAATAAAGATATATTAGATAAGTTTCTGAATAATTGGTTTATAAAATCAAAGATTTTTGAGATTCAGCCTAACGAAAACTTTTATGAACAGATTAATAAAACAGCATATGAAAATAGATGTGATGCTATTGTTACAGGTGATATTTTATTTGATAATTCTAGAAATGCTTTAGAAAATATAAAGCAACTAAAAAAGCAAATAACCTTACCAATTCTACATCCACTGATAGCAATGGAAAATAAAGAAATCAATGGAAAATTAAAAGAAATAGGTCTTGAAATATGAATATAGTAATTTTTGGTGCTGGTGCAATAGGTTCACTCTTTGGTGCTTTACTTTCTAAAAGAAATAATGTTTTATTGGTAGGTAGAAAACCTCACATTCAAGCTATTAAAAAAAATGGTTTAACTATACATGGAAAAACAAGTTTAAATGTGAAAATAAAAGCGGAATCTTCTGCAGATTATGTTACTTTCCAGCCTGATTTTTTGATTTTAACTGTTAAATCTTATGATACTGAATCTGCAATTTTACAGGCAAAAAAGATAATTACAAACGATACAATTGTTCTATCCCTTCAGAATGGACTTGATAATATAGAAAAGATATCTAAGCATATAAATTCTGAAAAAATTATTGCAGGTACCACCACCAATGGGGCTTTCTTTTCAGAACCTGGTATCATAAAACACACTGGAAAAGGAATGACTGTTCTAGGCGAGTTAAATAGCAAAAAAACAAAGCGCTTAGATAACATTGTAAAACTTTTTAACGAGGCAGGAATAAAAACTGTAGAAAGTAAAAATATTTTAAAGAATATATGGGGCAAAGCAATAATAAATTCTAGTATTAATCCATTAACTGCAATATTTCAATGTAAGAATGGTCAGCTTTCAGAAAACTTAATACTTGAAAATCTTTTAGAATTGATATGCAAAGAATCAGTTAGTATTGCAAAAGCTGATGGAATTGAATTATCATATTCTAATATGCTTGCTAAAACAAAAGAAGTAATCAAAAACACGTCAGATAATTATTCTTCTATGCTGCAAAGCGTATTAAATAGAAAAAAAACTGAAATTGATACGATAAATGGTAAACTAATTGAAATTGGAAAAAAGTACAAAGTCAGTACATTGATAAATGAGATTTTAGTATATTGTGTTAAATCTTTATGAACTAGAAATAACTTTATAATTTCTTTTCTTTACCATATTATCTAATTTGGGTGAGAAAATATTATGAAAATATTTGTAACAAGAAAAATACCAGAATCCGGTCTTAATCTATTAAAAAAAGAACATGAAATTGATGTATTTCCGCATGACAGAGTTCCAACAAAAGAAGAAATAATAAAGGGCCTCAAAGGAAAAGATGGTCTTTTATGTTTACTTTCTGATCCAATTGATGAAGATATAATAATATCTGAACCAAACCTAAAGATGATTGCAAATTATGCTGTTGGATATGATAATATAGATATTCATGCAGCTACAGAAAAAAAAATCCCTGTAAGCAATACTCCAGGTGTTCTAACAGACACAACTGCTGAGATGGCATGGGCTCAACTGTTTTCCGTTGCAAGACGTATTGTTGAAGGTGATAAATATACAAGAGCTGGTAAATTCAATGGATGGGGACCACTGCTTATGCTTGGACAGGACGTATCTAAAAAAACATTGGGTGTTATTGGTGCAGGTAGAATTGGAACTGCATTTGCACTAAAAAGTAGGGGATTTGATATGAACGTGTTATATACTGATGAGCATAATAATAAGATTTTGGAAAGTAAAATTAATGCAAGAAAAGTAGGACTGGATGAGCTATTAAAAAAATCTGATTTTATTTCAATACATGTTCCTTTAACAGATGATACATATCACTTGATTTCTGAAGGTGAACTAAAAATTATGAAGAGTAATGCAATCCTAATTAATACATCGAGAGGCCCTGTTGTTGATGAAAAAGCCCTTGTAAAAGCATTAAAAGAAAAATGGATATTTGGAGCTGGACTTGATGTTTATGAACATGAACCAAAGGTAAATGAAGAACTTAAAAAACTTGATAATGTAGTACTTCAGCCTCATTCAGCATCTGCAACATTTGAAACCCGTTCAAAAATGGCAATAATTGCTGCTGAAAATATGATAGCAGGATTAAAAGGTGAAATTCCACCGAACTGTATAAATACTAAGATTTTTTAAACACAAATGAGATTTATAATGTAAACGTCCAAATCTCAGGTTCTTTCGGTAGATCATCCTTTTCAATATCAATTTCATTTCCAACATGAATTACCTTATGTTTGGATTGCTCTAAAAATGAATCAATTCCTGCAATTGGGAGGGACAGGCCACCGATTTTATAATGCATTGGAACAATAATTCTTGGTTTAATCTTATTTATCACTTTCCAAGCTTGTTTGTCATCTACAGTAAAAGTTCCACCAATTGGTATAAAAAGAATATCAACCTCACCTATTTCTTTTACAACTTGATTATCAATATCATGGCCCAAATCTCCAAGGTGGCAAAATTTAATTCCATCTATATTGAATTTATACATGATGTTATTTCCACGTTTTGCGCCTTTTGCTTCATCATGAAAAGAATCAACGCCAGAAATTTCAATATTTGATATTTTTCTTTTTCTCCCATCTGTAACTACCTTTGAACCTTCCTTTTCAACAGACTTTACACTGTTGTGATCATAGTGATCATGGGATACCAGAATAATGTCACCCGATACAGTTGGTGCAGGTATTCCAATTGATTTTCCATCATGCGGATCAGTAACTAACGTCAAATCATTTGTAATTTCAAAACATGCATGACCATGCCATCTAATTTGTAACATTTTTCCTCCCCAAACAATTCACACTAATAGCAAAATGATTATAAAAAATTATGGCCGCAGTCGCCCAAATTTAATATAATCAATTTTAGTTTTATCAACTCTTGCAAAAGCAATTTCCTTATTTACAGAATGAGCAAGTCTTACTGCTCTACTAATCTCTGCCCATGTACTCTTGAAACCTTTGGCAACAACATGAACAAGATATTCAGCGTGAGTGTCTTTAGGTTTTTTAGTATATGCTCTAAAATGAGCGCCAAACTTAAAACCGGTTTTAACAAGAAGACCACGTTTTTTCAAATCTTTAAAAACATAAAATCTTAAAATGATGTCCGGCTGTTGTTCTATTACAATTTTTAATAATTCTTCTTTGGTAACTTTTTTATCATTAACTGTATAGATATCAATTACACCTTTTTCTTGAAGATACATTGCTTCAACAATAGATAATTGTAAACCTTCTCCAAATGGCTTACCATAAAACTCTTTTTCATGTAATTTTTCAGATGCTTTTTTATCAAAAATTACTACTCTATCTTTTAATAATATACTCTTTGTTTTTTCAAAGATATGCTCTTTATTTTTCCCTTTTATATCTAAAATTGACATACTATAATAAGTCAAATCACCTTCTTCATCCAGAATACCTAACCATAACTCTTTATTTTTCTTCTCAATCTTTTTTATCAAGGCAGTTGCTTCATCAATTTTTAATATATCTCTTTCTGAATATACCGAGACAAAGAATGTTTGGTTAAAATTATAAAAATCAATGTTTTTGTCTTTTTCATATAGTTTTATTGCGTGTCCTCTATTTCTCAGGTCTTTGAATGCATGATATTTTACTTCAAATTCAGGAATTTTTTTAGCAGTAATTTTAGTTAAAATTTCAAAATCTATTCTTTCTTTATTATGAAAAATTATAATTTTTCCTTCTCCAAATAAAAAAATCCCTTCTAATAAATCAAGTTCAAGCTTGTTTCCACAAATTATTTTTCCAATATGACTTTTGTTGTAAAGTCTACCTACATCTTTTGGTTTTTTAATTATAATTTTATTTTCTATTATCTCCCCGAATATTTGCATTGTAGAAACCTATAATTGAAAGCTTTATTTTTGTTTTTTGTAATAATCCTTTATGCTTCTTGGTATTTCATTTTCTGAAAAATAAGGATTCTTTTGTAATTCTCTTTTTTCATAAACTTGTTTTTCTTGGCCTTTTCTATGTTTTTCTTCTTTTTTTAGAATTAAAACACTTATCAATATTCCAACAATTATTCCTACCGCACCAGCAAGAATTACTATGGATATTACAACTCCAATATTTTGTAAAAGCAAATTAAGACTCGAAGGTTCAAATATTTCTGGAACTCCGATGTATCTTGATGAGGTTCCTCCAGTAAATTCTGTGAGTCCCAATGCCCCTGCAATCATTCCACCATATCTGAAATATAATAGAGCACTGTCATATTCTGAGTCATTTGCTAAACTTTCTGCAAATTCATAATAACTAACGGCAAGCACAGGTTCGATTCCTTGTTGCCGACTCTTAGCAATATTATTATTTGCACTTTCACTTGCAAGTTCAATTTTATCTTGGGGCTCAAATCCTATAGTTTCAATAGCAAGATTTGCTCTAACAGTTGCCTCTAAAGCTTCAAAAAATGCCAAAGCTGGATAATCATTTTCCAAATTTTTTCTTGCTGATACTAATAAATCCTCTGCCAAGGTCAAATAATTAGAAGAAATACTTGCTGATGATCCTATTTCGCTTAAAATGATGCTTGAATAGATAGTTGCTTGCTGCGCTTCTTCGATATATTCCAATGCAAGGTCGTCAAGAATATCTTTATCAAGCTCACCTGTTTCATTAAAATTAGATCCAATATTAATCCACCAGCCAATACTATTGCTTCTTTCAAAAATAAATGCGATTTTATATAGATAATCTAAAACCTGAGTGTATAAAAATAATCCATTATTATACATACTTTCTGCACTTTCTAATCGCTCTTTAGCTTCAGTTGCTCTTCGCTGTGCAGCTCCAACAGTTTGAAGAGATATATATCCACTGATCTCAGAATTTTTAGCTAAATTTGCTGCATCGTTGTATTTAGATTTTGCATTATTAAGTAAATCCTGTAAAAATGTATCATTGTCTGTATTCCAATATTCACATGTATATATTATGAATCTTGAGTAAATTAAGGATTGGAAAGATTCACTAGTACTTGTATAGTATGTTTCATTTTCATATGCTCCCTCAGATTTTTTAAAATTGTCCTCAGCTACTTTCAAACTATCAATTAAATCATATCTGTAATAGGTTGGATAATTGTTGGGAATGCTTGTATTTTCAATTCTTAAACTTGCGTTTTCATATTCTCTTATAGCATTCTCAAGTAGAGTTGAAGCAAGTGGCTTTATAGCATTAAGGTAATCGTCGGTTGTAATATTAGTTCCTGTCTCATTAAATAAAAAGCTATAACCTGTGAAATTTCCAAGGGCTTCATTTATATCTGCCACTTCTGTAACAGTCATCCTATAATTTTCCATTGCATAATCTGCTATATTTCTGGTAACAGGTTTTACTGTTGTTATCCATCCATTAACAGTAGTTGCTACCATTTCTGTATATGTACCTTGGCCTTTGGGAATTAAAAAATGAGTAGCACCAACTGAATAGGCAGCATCAATCTTTTGGGGAATTCCCCCAATTGGACCTATACTTCCATCAGGATTTATCATACCCGTCATAACTGTCCTATTATCCATCTCCCAACTTTCAAGCAGGGATATCGTGGCAACAGTCATGATCCCTCCAGCAGATGGTCCTCCTATAACTGGAGAAGATGTTCTTACAACGAAAAAATAATCAAATTCAGAAGGATTAACATCACAATTTTCATCATTTTTAACAAGGGCACTCGCAACTTTTACTGCAAGACGAGCAGAACCTTGCATATCTACCTCAGTTAGAGGTAATGTATCAACAAAGACTCTTCCACTGCCGTTACTCTGTATAGTAACCGTTATTGTTGATATTACACCAACATAACCATTATCAGTACTTGCAACTGCTGGAGCATAAACTGTAACATTTCTATAGGTAATTGATTCATCTCCTTCGTATATCTGGCCGGGATTTGATGCGGCTAATGTAAATTGTGAAAACGAAGGACAGAGAACAGCTATTATTGCAATTATGAATACAATTTTTTTTATTGTCAATACCCCCAAAATATTTGTAATTTCAGAAAGTATAAAAAAAACTAATTAAAAAATGTTTTCCGAAAAAATTATAAAAAAGTAAAAAAAGAATGGCCCCTATTTTCTAATCAGATCCAACGAACTTAGTTCTGCTGATAATTTATCAACAGCTAATGAAACATCCTCTGTCCGTCTTGCACCAGTGCAGACAATTTTTCCAGACCCAAAAAGTAACATTGCAACTTTCGGGTCTTTAATTCTGTAGACAAGGCCAGGAAACTGTTCTGGTTCATACTCCACATTTTCTAAACCAAGCCCCATAGCAACTTCGTTTAGATTTAACTCTGTTCCAAGATCTGATATGGCTACAATGTTCTGTATTACAATCTTAAGATCCTTATATACATCAACACCTAATTTCTTGAGTTTATCAGCTATTATATCTACTGTTTTTCGCACGTCTTCTACATTCTTTGCACCCGTACAATTGGCTTTACCACTTCTAAATAGAAGTGTTGCTGTTTTTGGTTCACTCAATCGATAAACCAGACCTGGAAATTGTTCTGGCTCATATTCAGCTTCCTCTAATGATTGCGCTATTACGTCTAAATCTAGTTTATCTGCAAAAGATGTAGACGCTACAATATTTTCTACAATTACTTCTGGCATAATCTATCTTCTCCTTTCTTTATATAGCCCCTAATGATGAAAGCTTTTCTTTCATCATTTCAATACCATTGGATGCATCGTCAAAACTTTTTGCTCCTGTACATATAATTTTACCAGAGCTAAATATGAGCAATATTGCGCTGATGTCATCCATATTATAAATCAAACCTGGGAACTGATCAGGCTCGTAATTTACATTTTTTAACAATAAACCCTTAGAAATAAAGCTCAGATCTAATCCCTTATTTAAATCTGTTGAAACAATAATATTTTGAGTTTCTATTCTTGGATTTGCACTCACTTCAATACCTACATTTTTTATTTTTTCAGTTACCTGATTTATTGAGACTTCGACTTCCTTCATGTTAATCGCACCTGTACAAATGACTTTACCACTTGGTAGAATTAAAATTGCAGTTTTTGGGTCATCAAGTTTAAATGTTACACCTAAAAAATCCTCAGGATTGAATAGAAATTCTGGTATCTTTTCAACAAGGTTTTCAATATTAAGACCTTGTGATATTTGCGTATAAGCAACAATGTTCTCAATTTTTATACCATTCATAGAATACTATCCGTCCCTTCGCGAAGTATATAAAGGGTTTTTATAAACGTTTCGTTTACTATAAGGAGAAAACAGATATTTATGAAGATTACCAGACTTCATCGATATCTAGATCATTTTCACTATCTTTTTTCATTTTTTTATTTTTCTTTTTATTTTCACCTACTCTATCAAGCATACCTCGGAATTCACCTGTATGATATTCAATACGACGCTCACAACTTGCAACAGCAAGTTCACCTCTAGTTCTCTCTATAAGACCTCTGACCATATCCTGTTTTTTCTTTATTGGAATAAGACCTGAGGGATAATCAAAACGAATAATAACATCATAGATTTCTTCCATCATGTTAAGGTTTTCATCAGCATGTTTTGCTTTACCTGCCCTTATCGAATCTAAAGCAGTTCTTCTCAGCTCACCTACTAAATCGCAGAGTCCTAGAAGATAAGAGCTGTATGTTGTTTTTATTTCATCTGGATCTGGTAAATCCTTTCCGCTAATTATGTTATAAAAACAATAAGCCTCTACCAGTTCTTGAGCTGCATTTTCTACAAATCCTGCATGATATAGCTCAGGATGCTCTTTAGTTAAACCATATAGTTCCTGAAGTTTATCTGAGGCTTTTTTAATATTGCTTTTTGCCTCTTTCATTAGATTTTGATGAATAAATTGAATAGCTTTTCTGCAATTGATAATAATTTCTCGGGAAAATCTTAAAGCTTTCTCTCTAATTTTATCTTTGGAATCAATTCTTTTTTCAATCTTATCAACAATATTATTTAAATTTTTCATGTGTACTTCAAAATATCTTTGATAATTATATCTTTTCCTATTGTAGATACTTTTTATTCACACAGTAATCTGGTTCTTTTCCTTCTAAGACCTTTATTATTTGTTCTGCACAAAGTGTTCCCGCTCTTATTTGACCTTCATTGGTGTTTGCTCCTAAATGTGGTGTTAACACTACATTTTCCAGGGTCAATAGTGGATTATTTTCGGGCGGTTCTTTTTCAAAAACATCTATTCC
>CAZHIY010000029.1:0-14207 GCA_964533085.1 uncultured Thermoplasmatales archaeon
AATTGCTTTACCAATATTACCCTTCCTTAAACCCTTCCTTCTTGCAACCTCCATTCTAAATTTATCCTCCAGCTCATCTGATAAAACAATATTTAATCTTCCCATTTTTAATCGCAAAAAGTAATCATACCTATACATATAAATACTTTTCTACATAAGTGCATAAACATAAACTTTATAAACACTATCATTATACATATAAGTGCATAAGTGCAAATAATAATTTGCCTGAAAAGGAGAAAAATATCTCCCAAGGCAAGGAAATCATCCCAATGCCGCCAAGCAAAAAGAAAATCTCCAAACAAGCAATAGATATGGAGATTTATAAGACATTCGAACAATTAAAACAAATGAAAAACATAAAAATAGTTGACTTTCTAAACAAATTTAATGTAAACATATTCAAAAACAAAGAATACAGATCAATAAATTACAACTATGAATCACTTATAAGACTTATATTATTTCAAAGGCTAAAAAAAATAAGATTTCAAACTGAAATTGTAAAATACCTGAAAACACATCCAGCGGAAAAACATAAATTAGGATTTAGAAAAACACCAAATCAAAGAACAATTAGTAACTTTCTAAGTAGAATCGTTGATAAAGAGATAAAAAAACAATTGAAATACACATCTTTGAAAATAGAGGAAATATCAGAAAAGTTTGGGATACTGACTGATGTAAAAATACTTGAGCCTGAAAAACCAGAGAAAATCACTAAAAAACGGAATCAATATCTTCAGAAAAAAGAAAAAACAAGAGAGATCTCCCGGTTTTTGAAAAAAAGAATATCACCCTTTATTAACCTTAATTTGAATCGTAATACAAAATATACGAAAAACCAGTTTTTGGATCTTATGATACATCTGGGGCAAACCAGAGATTTCGCTGAGAATGGAAATAAAACATTCAAGGAGGTACGGCAAAGTGATTGTCCAGATGCAGATACCTTATTATATCATTTGAAGAACTATACTGATTACAAACAGGTTCAAAAAATGTTTATCACAATTTCTGAGATTATTTGGGAGATAACAAGGAGAGTCAATACATTTGACAATAGGAAGAGATATGATATCGCAATTGACTACACAGAATGGTACTATTATGGTGATAGAAATACGGCTATGGTTGTTGGAAAAGAACAAGACCGTGGAACAACGAAATGTTTCAAATTTGCTACAATTAACATAGTTGAAGTAGGAAAAAGATTCACATTACTTGCATTGCCTGTTGGACCGTTTGATGATAAAGAAAAAATCCTAAAGCAACTGTTGAGCTATACATTACAAAGAATAAAGATAAAACGTGTATATGTAGATAGAGGGTTCTTTGATTCGAAGACAATTAAGATGTTTCAAAGGTTTCATCTGAAATATTTAATGCCAGCTACAAAAATTTCAACAGTTAAAGAAACAATTGAAATGACACCTACAACAGGTATTATTACGGATTTTCCAATGAAAGATGTGACATTTAACCTTGTTATATTAGAGGAAGAACTTAATGATGGAAATAAGGTAAAAAGAGCATTTGCTACAAATGAGGAATACAGTGAAAATGATGTGAACCTAGCTGAAAGATTATTTGATTTATATGGAAAACGCGGGGGGGTGGAAACAAGTTACAAAGTAAAAAAACACTCATATCTACCAAAGACAACATCAAAAAATTATAAGATAAGACTGTTCTACTTCATGTTTTCAGTTTTAATTTACAATTTATGGATACTTGCAGATATACTTATATGGTTAGCATTATTTGGGCATGTGAAAAAGGATCACTTAATAACATCAAAATATTTTGGAACAATTCTTTATACAATAGATCCTGGAGGAGGATAACATGTCATTTCAAATAAATTCTTTAGTTCCTTTTTGTTTTAATTTATAATAGATCTATATTCTCTGTTTTTAGTAAAAAGTATCTAATTATTGTCCCCAAAAGAGAAAAAAATCCTGTTTTACTCCTTATTAAAATCCTTTAATACACTTATTTTATCCTGATTTTCAATTATTTTAGAGCACATTCGGAAGTACTGGTTTCATGGTAACCTTTTTAAAGACTTCTAATATTTGGTGCTCTTACTGTTTATAAGATATGGTGAAATAATTTGATATACACACGATTTGAAAAAGCACGTATTGTTGGAGCGAGAGCTTTACAAATATCTATGGGAGCTCCCACTCTTATTAAATTACCAAAGGATGTTATCTCACCTATTGATATTGCTATGCTTGAATTTAAACAGGATGCTATACCAATAACTGTTAAAAGGGTACAAAACTGAGCAAAAAGGGGAGTAGTTATGGCCGACGAAAAAAAGGAAAAAGAGGAAAAAAAAGAAGATAATGGTATGACTATCTCTGAAGAAACCTATATGACATCCGGTGCTCATATTGGTACAAGACAGAAAACTAAAGACATCAAGGATTTCATTTACAAGGTAAGAAATGATGGTTTATACATAATTGATGTTAAAAAAACTGATGAGAGAATAAAGATAGCTGGTAAGTTTATATCTAAATATGACCCTGAAAATATTCTAATTGTATCTGTAAGACAATATGGACAGAAACCAATCAGAAAACTTTCTGAACATACTGGTATATCAGTTTTGGATGGTCGTTTTAGACCTGGAACTCTGACTAACCCCAATTCAAAAGGTTTTCTTGAACCTGAGCTTTTGATATTGACTGATCCTCTTGCAGATGCTCAGGCATTGCATGAAGCTGAAAACATCGGTATCCCAGTGGTAGGTTTATGCGATACAAATAATGATACAAAGTTTCTTGATGTAGTGATTCCAACCAATAATAAGGGTAGAAGAGCGCTAGCTCTTGTTTATTGGCTTCTAACTAGAGCAATCCTAAAGGAAAAAGGCAAGATAAAGAAATATGATGATTTCAATCCTCCAGTTGAAGACTTTGAAGCCGAGATTTAAGTAGTTTTTTTTGTTATAGATTTACTATACTTAAGGTTAAAGGAGATAAATTGCTAGCAAAAGTAAAAGATAACATAATACTTGTTGGTACTGCACATATATCTAAAGAAAGTGTTGAAGAGGTTAAACAAGCAATAGAAAAATATAAGCCAGATATTGTTGCAGTAGAGCTTTGTGAGAGAAGATATGAAGCAATTACAAAAAAGGACAAATGGGAAAGTACTCCTGTAACAAAACTTTTGAAATCAAATAACGCCTATCTAATGCTAGCTCAAACATTTTTGTCATCAATTCAAAGAAGGCTTGGTAAGGAATATGGTGTAGAACCAGGTTCTGAGATGATTGCAGCAATGGATGTTGCAAAGGAAAAAGGTATTGATGTTGCATTGGTAGATAGAGATATTACAATTACCCTCAAAAGAGCATGGCGGAAAATGGGCTTTAGGGAGAAATTCAGACTTACCTGGGAATTTCTTAAGGCAATAATGGGATATGATGACGAGGAAGCCGAAGAGCTTGATCTTAAAAAGCTAATGGATCAAGATGTAATCTCTTCTCTTATGGAGGAATTTGGTGAAATTGCACCAAGTGTTGCAACTGTTTTAATTCATGAAAGAGATGAATATATCGCTAAAAAAATTTTTGATGAAAGCAAGAAAGGAAAGGTTGTCGCAGTTGTTGGTGCGGGTCATCTCAAAGGAATAAAAAAACATTTAGAAAAAAAAGAATTAAAAACAGATTTGAAGAAATTAGAAGAAGTTCCTAAAAAAAGGATAAAAATTGCAAAAATTGCAGCTTATTCAATTCCAATATTATTTGTCGCATTAATACTCTGGTTGATATTTACCAGAGGACCAGGTGCATGGGATCAGATAAAAAACGTATTTATTTGGTGGTTTCTAATAAATGGAAGTCTCTCTGCACTTGGTGCAGCAATTGCACGAGGTCATCCACTATCTATAGGTACTGCATTTATCGCAGCCCCACTGACGTCTCTTAATCCTGCTATTGCAGCAGGGTGGGTTGCAGGATATGTTGAAGCAAAACTTAGAACACCTGTTGTTAAAGATTTTAAGGATATAAGTAAAATTGAAAGCTTTAAAGAATTCTGGAATAACCGGGTTATCAGACTTCTAATGGTAGTAGCATTAGCAAATTTAGGAAGTATGATCGGTACACTTATTGCTTTTCCATATATCGCAAGTCTTGTATTTGGATGATAAATTATTTTTACAAAAACAAACATAAATAATAGTATAAGCTGGTGAGGAAAATATATGGCAGAGGAGAAAAGAAGGATTTATTCTTCATTTCACGACATCCCTCCAAGAGAATACATGTATTTTCCAAAGGGTAGCCTAGAAGGCGGTAAACCCGGTAGATTCAGTGGTGTTGAAATTAGACATCTCTTGATTTCTATGAGCGTTTTAACTGTAGCTTTTACATTTGCCTTAACAGGAAACAATTTAATTACGGGTCTTAGTATCGGTTTCAATCCCAGTAGAATTCCATATGGTATTATTGTTTCATTTTTTGGTATAGTAACAGCTTTCTTCTTTCATGAGATATCACACAAAATCATTGCTCAGAAACATAATTTATGGGCAGAATATAGAATGTTTCCTCAGGGCTTGGGTTTAGCCCTTTTCCTTGGCATTTTGACTCCCTTTGTTTTTGCTGCGCCTGGAGCAGTTATGTTTATGGGTGGCTCAAGGGATCATGAAACTGGTAAAATTGCTATGGCAGGACCACTAGCTAATATCATCATTGCTGCAATAACCCTACCAATTTATCTTTTTGTTGTCTTTGAATTTGATATTATTGGACATTTATTTGGATTTATTTGTTTGATTAATGCTTTTCTTGCTACATTCAACCTACTACCATTTGGCCCTCTTGATGGAGTAAAAATTATAAGATGGAATGCAACGGTATGGATAATATTATTAATAATTGCAATTTTCATTTTAATGACGATAATGCCAAAATTTTCTCTTGAAATTTAAAAAAAATTAGTATGATAATATAATTAGATCTGTGGTTTTTAATCGCCGGTTTTTCTTATCTGTTTTTCTTGTGCACGCCTTATTTTAGAAAGTATTCTTTCTCTTCTAATTCGTTCTAATTCTGCTTTTTTATCAACTATTTTTTCTTTCTTTATAATTTTCTCAGGTTTTATCTCTTCAATTTTCTTGGGTTCAGAAATGGGCTTTTTTTTCGGGATTTTTTCTTTTTTAACCTTTAATTTTTCTTCTTTAACCTTTAATTTTTGTTTTTTAGACTTTTTTCTTGCTATCTTTATTTTTCCAAATCCATCCGTAAGTTTCTTGAAATTGATTTTAATTTCAAATTTTTTCCTGGGAACCTTTTTCTTTTTAAGTGAAGCATCACAATAGTATTTATACCACAACATTGCAGAACTATATTCATCCTTCATCATCTTTAATGTATCATCGTATTTCTGTTTATCTTTTACTTTTAACTTTTCAAGATTTTCCTTTTCTGCGGGTATGTCCCATGGCTTGTCTGGTTTTATAGATATTTTTTCCCTACGTTTTTTTATGAAATAAAAAATTATTGCAGCAATTACAAATAATGTAATTAATAGTAAAGCAAAATTGTAAGTGGGACTAGCTGCGGCATATATTCCTACCGTCGACAAAATTACCGTATTTGAAAATACACTATTTGGGTCATTTACAGAATATGCTTCTAAAAATACTGAAGTAGTAGCACCAACTGATAAAAAGGTTTTTGGTGCAGCAACCCCAAGTAATGCCTGAGCTTCTTCTCCAGGCTTAAGTGTAAGTGCCGGTGGAGGAGTGACAACCATATTTTTATCAGTAGTTTTAACTCTAAAATTAAAGGTATCAATATGACTTCCCAAGTTTATAATAGTAACAGGTATAGATTTCACTTCGTAAGGTTGAATATCTTGAGGTAAAGGAGGAATTATATCTGCCAGATGATATTTATTAACCCTTATTAAAATCTCAACTGTACTATCAACCCAACTATCAACAGGAGGAAATTGTAAATTTGATAAGAAAAAGACTCGTCTACTAACTCTATTCCACATAAAGGTATTAATAGGATAAGACCAAAATTGATATGCTTCTGGATCCATTGCATTCATTTTATCTTTATATTCTTGTAAGTTATTTTTTACCCATTTTGGAGAACCAGACAATATACGTAAATAATCTAAAACCTCCGTTCTAACAATATTAACTTTTAATACTACATCCTGAGAAGGATAATTAGGATCTAAAGAGGGCTTAAGCATTATAGTAACATTTGTTCTAAATGGTTTTTCAGCACCTGGCCAAACTAGATTTTCCTTATTTGTATCCATAACCAATTCTTCTGGATCAAATTGAACATTCCAAACATCTCCTGGAGCATCTTCCGGAGGGACAAATTCAAAGCTATAAATAGTCCTTGGATTAAACCAAGCAAAGCTCCAACTCCCAGCAACTTTTACCATTGGTTCCCATTCAAGCGTTATAGCATTTTTTCCACCAATATTAAATGTGGTTTCATTTAGATACCTCAAATCCACAGAATCAGGATAGGACTGAATAGCAACTGGAGGTCTAAGTTGTCGATAAAAATATCTTCCAAGAGAAAGAGCCTCTAAAAATCCTAAATTAAAACGTAATTTAAGTAGTCTCCAGATTAATCCTAAATTATTATTAGAATCACTATTGTCAGTTACAGTCTGAGAAAAAACATTTAATGAAATTGAGGGAAAAAATAAAATGAAAATTATTAGAAATACAATAATTTTTTTTATAAGCATTATCTTTTACCCCCAAAATCTTTTTTTTCAATTTTTCTATTTTTCCTTTTCCAGACAGGGATTAGTACAAATATAAAAGCAAATAAAAGAATAACTATATCGAAACCAGGTGTAAAAAATCCCTTACTTTGAACAATAAAATAAAGATAATGTGGTTCTCCCCGATATTCAGGATTTTCAATACTTATAGGAATCATTGAGACCTTGATTACTGCCCGATCCTCATGATATCCAAAATCTATTGGAGGTTTAACTCTTAAAGATATTGTTACTCCTGAGGTGCTACCAATAAGTTCGGACCCTAAAATAGTCCTATGCACTATTTCCGTTAGCCATCCATCAGGTAGTTCATCAACTTCCGAAATCACATTTGTAGCACCATTTCCCCAATTTTGAATTTCAAAATTAAAATCAGCTGTTTCATCGGGACTAATATTTCTTACATTACCATCGATATAAACAAAGCTTAATTGAGGATAGTAACCTACTATAAAGGGGATATCCTGTGTAAAATTTCCAGGTTTAACTAGTGTTGTACTTTGACCAAGTCTTCTAGAACTCATTCTTACAGCTACATTTTCTTGTGATGCAACAGGTAAATATTGATTTATAGTAATTGAAATGGTTGCATTAACTGATACAATTGTGTTTTCCTTTGGAAGTTTTATTAGTAATATAGGAGGAGTTACTGATGCTTGGCATCCTTCAGGAATCTCAGCAATAGACATGTCAACAATTAATTCTACACCGGAAATTTTCCCAAGTACAATATCAACACTTGGACCAATTAGTTGCAACTTTACATTCACAGGAATTGATCTTGTATCATCAAAAGGGATAATTGGCTCATTCAATAGTGATATGTCATATTCAATAACAAGGTTGGGAGTACATTCATAAATTTGATCCAATGGACCGGATCTAGCAATAGAACAGATTGTAAAAAAAGAAGAACTAAAAAGAATTAAGAATATTAAAATTATCTTTATTTTTTGAAATTGTTTATTCATTTTTCTATCGCCAAATAATATTATATTAATATACTATTTATTTTTGTTATATAAATAAATTATGGTATATTCATATTCATTTTATAATTAATCTAAAAAATATATTAGAATATTGATATAAAAAACTTACTTATATTTAATTATATTTAAATAAAAGAAATAAAAAATAAAAAAAATGAGTAATTATTTTTTTCTCTGCCTATAAAAGTAAAACATTAGTGATATAATGATTACCACAGCAACAATCAATGGAATCTCGAATCCTGCTCCAGGAGACATACCAATATTTTGCACATTAAAGGTTATTGTTTCCGGTTGACCTACAAAATCAGGATTACCCAGATAACTAGGGGTAAATCTTACTGCGAAGGTTTTAATCTCATTATGAAACCCAAAACCATATGGGGGTTTAATTCTTAGATGAACAGTAGCTGAAGTACTCTCTCCACCATAAACTGCTGATCCTAACTGAACACTAGAAGCAATGCTTATACTCCAGTCATCCTCTGGGACATCTACTAGCTCTATTCCTACATAAGTCGGTCCATTACCAATATTTTCAATATCAATTTGAAAATCAGCAATATCAAGTGGTCCTACTTCAATAAGATTACCATCTGGTAGCCCATAGGAAACAACAGACCAATAACCTATAATGAAGGAAACATCAAATTCAACAGATTGTTCTGCAATATTAAAAAATATACCACGTTGAACTTTAGAAGTTGCACTTATTTTTACAATGCCTTGTTGAAATGCTGGAGCATTTTCAGTTACAGTTACTGTTAATGTCGATTGATAAGGTTCTGTTTGTTGCGGAGTCATTTGGGCAAGTGGATTTGAAATACTTGCATCACACCAGTCCTCTGTTTTTACTACTTTTAATTCAATTTGTATAGGAGTATCACTTAACAAGCTTGCTTTTCCTTTTATAACACTTGCAAAAGGACCAGTTAGCGTAAAAGTTGTAAATAAAGGTATGTTCAGTACTCCACTATTCGGGACAATATTTTCTTCCTGTACTGGATATGTAACTAAAATTAAAGGATCAACATTAACAACACCAGCTGATGCACTAGGAATAAAAGCAACAAATAAACTTAATAGTAATATTCCAAAAATAATTCCGGTTTTAATTGTCCTAGAGTTTTTCCTCATTTTTAATCACCAGTTTTTTAATATTTTCAATATATATTTACATTTACCCTTATTTAAAGATTGTTGTACATCTCTTATAAATATGTATAACAACCCATATTATAATTATATATATAACTTTCTTTATATAAATATATTGTGCTACAGATAATGTCACTTTTTAAGAAGCATGAATTATATCATTCAATATGCAACATATAATATCAATTTCTTAAAAATATGAATAAAAAGAAGATAAAGTGAATTGTTATTATGTTCTTATTCTACAATATCAATGTCTGATTTATCTTCCTCTTCTTTAGTTTTTTCCTCTTTCTTTTTTGTCATTACCCGCTCAGGAAAATGAGATAGAATTATAATATCACCAACAGCATTTACCCATCTATATGGAACAGCAACATCAACTGTACCTTCAACAATCGAAGGATTTGTATTTGTAACAAGCAAGCTACTTACACGTTTTTCATCCATGTCCAAAAAAACATTTCTTACATGGCCAATAAATGTTCCTGCACGAGTATAAACTGGTAATTTCAAAAAGGATGTAACCTCTTCCGATTTAGTATCTTTTTCCATCATGTAATCAAAATACAATTACCTATATTAAAATGTGATGGTAAATAAAGCGAAATCTTTTTTCTACCTGCTACTATTTTATATACAAAATGAAAGGAAAATTAATTGAAGAAAAAAGAATGAAAATATTAAAAGAGCTTCAAACTTTTTATAATAAGGATTTTACTTTTTCTAGTGGAAAAATACTAGGTTCGATGTGTACTCAACCACATTCTATTGCAAAAGAAGCATATATAAAATTCTTAGAAACCAATCTTGGGGATCCAGAACTCTTTCCAGGAACAAAAGAAATGGAGACCAAATTATTATCTTTTATTATGGATTTGTTAAATGCACCTAGATCATCTGCAGGTTTAATATGTAGTGGGGGAACTGAAAGCAATATCACAGCAATATGGATAGCGAAAAAAATAACTGGAAAAAGTGAAATTTTAGTTCCCGAAAGTGCTCATTTTTCATTTGAAAAGATTGGATCACTAATGAATACTAAACTTGTTTATATTCCATTAAACAAGGATTATTTCATGAACACCTCTGAACTAAAAAAAATGATTTCAAAAGATACTGCTGCAATTATTGGAATAGCAGGTTCTACAGAATTAGGAACAATTGATCCAATTCCAGAATTAAGTGAAATTTGCTCTGAAAATAACATATTTTTACACATAGATGCAGCCTTTGGAGGTTTTGTAATACCATTTTTAAAAGAACTAAAAAACAATATAACTAATTTTGACTTCCAACTTAAAGGTGTAAGTAGTATCTCAATAGATGCTCATAAAATGGGATATTCAGCAATTCCATTGGGAGCACTTATAATAAGAAACAAAAAATGGTTAGATGAAATAAGTGTTACAACACCCTATATAAGTAGTAATAAACAAGCAGGTCTATTAGCAACAAGATCAGGTGGTCCAGTAGCAGCAGCATATGCAGTCTCAAAATATTTAGGAAGAGAGGGTTACAAAGATCTAATTGAAAAGTGTATGGTTACAACAGAATATGCAGAGAAAAGAATTAACGATATTGGACTTAATTTGGTTATTAAACCAACCATGAATGTACTAGGAATTAAACTAAAAAATCCATCAAAAGTTGTAAAAAAGTTGACTGATTTTGGTTGGAAGGTAAATAAAATGGAAAGATTATCAGCAATTAGGATTGTTTTAATGCCTCAGGTTACAAAAGAAATAATTGATAATTTTATTCCAGATTTAGAAAAAGCGTGTAAGCAGGTTGGAGAATTATGAGTTTAGAATATTTAAAGCAATCATTGATAGATGCTCCAATTGTAAAAAAGGGTGATTATTCATATGTTGTTCATCCAATAACAGATGGAGTACCAGAGATAAAACCAGATTTGTTAAATGAAGTTGCTGAAGAAATGCAAAAACGTATTGAGAAATGCGGTTCTTTTGACAAAATTGTAACAATTGAAGCAATGGGAATTCCTATCGCATCAGCTTTATCACTAAAAATGAATGTTCCTTTTGTAATTATTAGAAAAAGATCATACGGTTTATCTGGAGAGATAAATGTAGAGCAAACAACAGGATATTCTAAATCTAAACTCTATATAAATGGATTAAAAAAGGGTGATAGGATTATTATTGTTGATGATGTCTTAAGTACTGGTGGTACTCTATCAGCAATAATTTCAACGTTAAAAAATCTAGGCGTGTTGATTAAAGGCATTTTCATAGTAGTCGATAAAGGAAATGCAACAAAAAAAATAATTGAAAAATTCAAAATAAATATTGATATTCTTGCATATATTGACATTGTTGATCATAAGGTTGTTATAAAAAAAATCTAGAGAAAGTATTTCATATTAGATATATATTGTAGGATTTGATTATTATGGTAGGAAGTATCCCTCAACATGCCCATTGCCATATGTGTGGCAAATCTATACCTACTTCTGAGACACTATGTTCGGAAGATTGTAGACAGAAATATCAAACAATTCTTAGAAGAAGGAAATTAATGGTTTATTTCATGTATGGAATGCTTGCTGCTTTAATTATTGTGATTGTTATTGGTGGAAGATATTTTTAAAATAAAAGCGAAGGTTTAAATCAAAGTTTTAGGATTTTCTGATTCATATGGATGTGATTTCTGCTTTAATAATTCTAGGAGTAATTATGGTCCTAGGTTTTATTGGAAATTATATTTTCAATAGAACCCAGATTCCAAGTATAGTTTGGCTTTTGCTTTTTGGACTGGTTGTTGGGGCATTTTTCAGATTCGAATCTTTTCAAGTTACTTATCCTGAATTACTTATGACAATTTCCAGTTTTTTTGGAGCAATTGCTATTGTTATTATACTTTTTGATGGTGGAATAAATACTGATATTTATCAACTTTTTAAGGGTGCTCCTAGGGGATTATTATTAACAGCTAGTGGTTTTTTTTTTAAGTTTTTTTGCAACAATATTAATCGTTGCAGGTCTTGATGCTGTAGGAATAATAACTATTCAAGGTGATAGTTTTGTAGTCGGAGCTGTATTAGGAGCAATAATTGGCGGAACTAGTAGCCCTATTGTTATACCTCTAGTTTGTAATCTTAAGAATCTTCATGAAAAAACAAAGATGGCCTTATCAATTGAAAGTATTTTAACTGACCCTCTATGTATTGTTGTTATCTTTGCAATTTATTATATGGTATTTGTTGTTGGAGAGATAAATATTGGTCTTGGAATTGGAAATTTAGTCAAGACATTCTCTGTTGGAATTGTTTTAGGTTTTATTCTAGGGTTCGTTTGGCTTTTTATTATGAATAAATTAAGAAAGGAACAATTCTCATATGTTTTGACCTTGGCCGTTGTATTTTTGGTTTATTCTTTTACTGCATTAATTGTTGGTATTGGTGAAGGTGGTGAAGGAGCTGGTGCAATATCTTGTCTTATGTTTGGTCTTGTGCTTGGTAATGGAAAAAAAGTATTGAAAATGGTAAATTATGAAGGTGAGGGATTTGAGATGGATGCTGAGACCAAACAATTTCATTCATTGACTTCTTTTGTCATTAGAACATTCTTTTTTGTTTATCTGGGAATGATAGTATCTTTTCAAAATATAAATTTCATATTATTTGGAATAATTATCCTGCTATTACTTCTCGGGGTCAGATATATCGTTGTTTATATATCAACATATAAAGGTAAATTTGATAGAGATGATAAGCAAACAATGTTTGTTATGATGCCACGAGGTCTTGCAGCAGCAATTCTTGCAATAAAATTTGGAGATGAATTTGTTACAAGATTTATTCCAGGTAATGTAGGATTTTTTAAGGACGTAGCATTCGTTGTTATTTTGGGAACTGCAATTATTACAACAGTTGGTGTATCATTAATTTGTCATTTTGAAATGAAAAAAACAAAGAAATCTGAAGCAGAATGAACAGATAAGTAAATAAAACAGGAAAAATAGTTGATTTATTCTGCAAGTTCTTCTTGAAGATCTATCACCATCTCAGTTAAAACATCTTCAAAAACTTGATGTCTGTACTCTTTTATTGAGCCATTTGCCATGTGGGCTCTTGCAACAAAATCTCGTCCATCCTTAATTATTTCGATATGGCATACCGTCTCCATGGATTCCCGCCCTAATCTGCAATCGGGAATTCATCAACTCTATTTATATTTTTTGTGGATAAAGTTTAATGATAACATAATCAATACAGCAATTGCGAGGTAAGATTTTGGAAAATATTAGAAGACCTGCTGTAGCAGGTCAGTTCTATGAAGGAAATGAAACATCTTTAAATGAGAGAATAAAAGAATGTTTCTTAGAGGAAAGGGGGCCTAAAACTCTACCAAAAATAACTAAAGCAGACAAAAAAAAAATTGGAATAGTTGTGCCACATGCAGGTTACATATATTCTGGTCCTATTGCTGCTCATTCTTATAACTATCTTGCAAGTAATGGTTTTGCAAAGACTTTCATAATTATTGGTCCAAACCATACAGGTATGGGATCAAAAGTATCAGTAATGACAGAAGGGTCTTGGCTTACACCTCTTGGTAAAGTCCCAATAAATGAAAAACTGGCAAAACAGTTGAATATTGAACCTATAACCATAGATGAAAATGCTCATGCATATGAGCATAGTATTGAAGTACAATTACCATTTTTACAATTTTCTGCAGGTAAACAAGAATTTGGTTTTGTACCGATCTGTATGGCAATGCAGGATTCTGAAACATCTACTAAAGTTGGAAAAATCATTGCAGATACAATTATAAAATCAGATGAAAATGTAGTAATAATTGCTAGTACTGATTTTTCACATGCAGGTTTTAATTATATGAGCATGCCTCCTGAAGGCATAAGAGTTGACGAATATGCCAAGAAACAAGACGAACTCGCAATAGATCAAATTCTAAAAATGGATCCGGAAGGCTTAATAGATACTGTTCAAAAAAACAATATTACAATGTGTGGATATGGGCCAGTTGCTGCAATGCTAACAGCTTTAAAAATTCTTGGTGCAAAAAGAGCAGATTTACTAAAATATGGGACATCCTACGAAGTACATCCAGGAACCTCATGTGTAGGATATGGAGCCTTAGTGATATATTAGAGGTTAAAAATAATGAGTAAAATACCAGTTAAAGATATTCATATTCAGCCTAAAAAAGGAACAAGTACAAATGAATTAATTAAAGAACTATATAATTCAGGTGGATTTACAGCAAAAAAAGTAGAAGTT
>CAZHIY010000030.1:0-1498 GCA_964533085.1 uncultured Thermoplasmatales archaeon
TTTATGTTGGTTATTTAGCTAAAAAATCTGGAAATAATTCTCAGACAGGCTCTAAAGATGAATTAAAAAAAGAAATACCAAATTTAAAAACTATTGAGGATTGGATAAAAACAGATCTTGAAACCTGGGATAAAGCCATAAAAAAAGAGAGCGATGAACAATATATGATTAAAACTTCAGAAGAAGATACCAAACACAGATATTTAAGACATATCAAGAATAAGGATAAATCTACGACCCAAAAAGAGGATTAAAATCTGTGGGGGAAGAAAATGAGCGCAAGTTTAATAGTTTCCGCTGTTAATGTTTTACCAGACTTCCAACTTATCTTTTATAGGGTTAACTTGACTATTTGATTAATTTAACTTTTCCCAATGATGTTCCATCAATTAAATAGATCTGAGCATTTTTTATGTCTATTATTTTACCAAGTGGCCCTGTTACCCCATCTTGATTTACAGCAATACCTCCACAAAGTGGATTGAATGCTGGAATTATTAGTACCGATGAACAAGTTCCATCTAGATATCTCTCCAATAGATTTTCTCTTATAAACATACTTTTAATCCAGCATGGTTCAAATGTTCTATACCCCAGTCTATCAGTAAACATTATTGTTGGATGTGTATGAGAAATTATTAGCTGGTCGCATTTCATGATTTCTTGATTGGGCCATCTATGACCATGAACAAAACCAATGTTTTCTATTAAAAATCCATCTGATGGATGTAATATTATTTCCTGTGGTGAGATTTTTTTGATATTACCATCATGATTTCCAGGGATGATATGAACAGTTCCATATTCACTTATTGTTGTAAGAAAATTTTTTACATTTCTTCTTTCTTGAATTGTTGAAGAAGGAATATTATGTTTTACATCTCCAAGTAATATTATCTCTAGAGGCTTGTATTTTTTACAAATTTTTAGGAGTTTCTCAATCATATTTTGTGTTTTAGAAGAGGTGCTTAGCCCTTGTTCTCTTAGTTGACTTTCTATTCCTATGTGCAGGTCTGCAACTATTAGGATTTTCTTGTTTTTTATAAAAAGAGCAGGTTCATTTGGTATTGGTTGTAAATCAGATAAATCCATTTATTGCACCATGAGTCTCTTACAAATATTTCTTAATAACTTTTGGGATATCTTGGATGATATCTGTAGCAATTAACCCATATGAATATTTTTTAAATGCATTATTTCCTGCGGTTCCATTAATAAATGCTCCAACTCTTGCTGCATTATATGGTTCCATGTTCTTTGATAATAATGATCCGATAATTCCAGCTAATACGTCCCCTGTTCCGCCAACAGTCATTGCTTGATTGTGAATGTCGTTTAGTTTTAGCTCTTTATCATTACTTATTATATCTATTGAGCCCTTCAATAGTATTGTTGCTTGTAATTTTTTTGCCCATTTTCTAACAATTTGTTTTCTTTCTTCAAGATTATCATTTAATTTTTCTTTTGTTAGTTCTTTGAATTCCCCCGCATGAGGTGT
>CAZHIY010000030.1:1508-14035 GCA_964533085.1 uncultured Thermoplasmatales archaeon
TTTTTACCAACGACTTGTATAGCATCTGCATCTATTACCATTGCTTTCTTTAATTTTGCACAATTTTCAATGACCTTTTTAATTGCATTTTTTGTTTCTATTTCTAATCCTAAACCTGGACCAATAATAACAGAGTCAGCCTTTTGTATATATTTGCCAATAATTTTGATATCTTCAGGTACAAGAATATCATCTTGATTTAGTTCTTTAACAATCAGGTTTGGCGAAAGTTTTGAGGTTTCTTTTGCAAGTCTTAATGGTTTTATTAATTGTGGTGAAAATGATGTTATTGCTTTTGCTGCATTTTTAGGTGTAGTAATAATTGCTAAATCTGAACCTGTTCGAAGCGCTGCAAGACCTGACATTGCAGGAGCACCAATATATGGGCCACCTCCAATTATTAATACTACTCCATTTTCTCCTTTATGAGATTCTTTTTTTGGTTTTGGATAATATGTAATCAGTTCTCCCGGGCCAATATATTCCACTGCTTTATTTGGTATACCTATGTCAACTATTTTTATAATGCCACTATTTTGTTTGCTCATCCCTGTTTTAATATCATGAAAGGTTATTGTATAATCAGGTTTTATGGTTGTATTTGTACCAAGACCTGTTGGAACGTCAACTGAAATTATGATTTTACCCTTTAAAGAGCCTATTTTTTTTACAATTGAAAAGTAGGGTTCCCTCAATGTTCCAGACAAACCTATTCCTAGCATGGAATCAATTATAATTTCTTTTTTAAGAAATAGTTTATCTAAATTTAGTATTGATTCTAAATCAAATATTTCAACATTAGTTTTTTTCAATTTTTGAAAATTTACTTTTGAAATTGATGTTCTAATCTCATTTTTTTTCCCAATTAAAAAGATTGTTACATTAAACAAATCAGCAAGATATCTTGCTGCAACAAAACCATCTCCACCGTTATTTCCTATTCCACAAAAAATTATTATTTCTTTACTTTTTGATTTCAGCTCATTAATTATAAAATTTGCAATTCCTTGTCCAGCATTTTCCATCAATTCAATTGCAGGAACATTATAAAATTCAGCATTTTTATCAAGAACATTTATTTCTTTACCAGATATCATACCAAAACGTTAAACAATAAGTAAACTTATATACACTTCGAAATAGAAAGCTATTTGGAGGAAATAGGTATGCTGCCTGGCCGGATGAATCCTAGGCAAATGAATCAAATGATGAAAAGACTTGGCATCCAAGTTAAAGAAATTGAAAATGTGAAAAAAGTAATTATTCAAACTGATACAAAGGAATATATCTTTGATGAAGCAGATGTAACAATGATGGATGCCCAAGGACAAAAAACTTATCAGATAACTGGTAAACCTCGCATTGTTTCAAAAGAAGAAGAGATTCCAAAGGAAGATATTGATTTGGTAGTTGAAAAAACTGGAAAAAGCATTGAAGAAGCTAAAAAAGCACTTAAGGAAACAAAGGGAGATATCGCTGAAGCAATAATGAAGCTTACACAATAATTAAACAACTTTATAGAAATACATTTTTTTAGAACTATCATCAATAGAAGTTCTTTCCCCAATTCTATACATGAAATTAGAAGCTGTTTTTGCCTGAAATTTAGTACAAATTTCTGCTTGCTCAAATGTATTTATTTCGTGCAAACAAAAGGCCAAAGCCCTGATTTTCCATCGGAGGTAATATTGATCGACATCAAGTGGTGAATATTTTTTTATGAACCAGTATAATAGTTCTACCCAAACATTGCCATTAATCCACTTTGTCTTTTCAAAAAAACTACAAAAATCATTTACCTCTCTTAATTCATAGAAAATATCATCATGAGGAAGGAAAAGCTGTCTGAGTAGTTTAAATGAATCAAGACTTCTCTCGACCTCTTTTTTGATATCCATGTATGTTTCTTCAAAATAATATTTTTTATTAAATGGTGAAGAAATCATAATAATTGGTTTAATCTTCTTTCTTACAGGAAGACTATAAAAATAATGTATCAAACGAACGATTTCTTTGAAACAATCAATAAACATTTTCTGTAAATTAGTCAAGGTTTTTTTACAATGCATTTTTTGGCCTAGATAAATCTCACCAACTGAGTAACCGTACATCAATGACTTAATAGTAATAAAAGTGTCAATTCCCCATCCAGAAGGAGGTACTATTCCTTTCTTAAAAAGATCTATAAGAACTTGTTTTTTCAATGCAAGTTCTCCACCTAGAGGTTGATCAATTTCCCAGGCATTAGGAAAAAACATAGCAATCAAAGGCTTTGTTATATGTCTTGTTATCTGTCCATCGGCCGGATTTCTTGAGAAAACAGTTTTTACAACATCAATATTTCTTCCAAGAGGCTCAAATAGGAATTCACACCATTTATTTATATTTGGGTTGTAAATATCCCCATCAATAAAACCGATTTTATTGAAATTTTGTTTTATTGCGGCAAGACCAGCATTTATCATTCCAATACCCTTGCCAGTTTGATCTGTTTTTGTATATTTTCTTTCACTAATTACTTCTATTTTTTTTGTTTCATTTTTTTTGAGGCGCTTAAAGGTTTCTTCGTTTGAACCATCAGATATAATTACCTTTTTAATTATTCCAGATTCTAATGCTTGTTCTGCTATTGAAATCGGATTGGTACCCTCATTTTTTGAGATAACAAGCAGACAATTACCAGGCATTTTCTTTCACCTCTCAAAATCAATATACAAATTTTTTCAAAAATATTCGATCAAATATTGTTGAATTGACATACTGTAAAATTCCAGCATTTCTTATAGACATCTCATCCCATCTTTCAGAAAATTAGTATGTAAATAATAGTATAAATATTCATCTATCTCCAGGAGATTTTGTATTTTTATCAAAACCTTATTAATGCTACATTTTATTTAGAATCAAATGTAGATGGTGAGTTTTTTATGGCTAAATACAGCGGTTCTAGATATAAAAGTATGAATATTTTTTTAAAAGATCTTAATAATTCTGATTGGAGAATTAGAGCAAAAGCTGTTTATAACTTAAAAAAGTATAAAAATTCGAAGGTTTTAGATGCCTTAATTGATAAACTTGATGATAATAATGTAAATGTATGGATTTCAGTTGCTAATGTTTTGAAGAACAGAAAAGATCCTAGAATCATTGATTCATTAATAAAAACACTTAAAGATAGGCGTGATGAAATTAGATGGCATTCTGTTTATTTTTTAGGTGAAATTGGGGATAATAAAGCAGTTGATCCAATAATAAAAAAATTAAATGATAAAAGCCTAGAGGTTCGCATCAATGCCGCTAAGGCTCTTGGTACAATTGGAGATATAAAGGCAATAGATGCTTTAATAAAAGCATTGGATAATGAAAATCCTATTGTTCGTAAGGAAGCAATAGCTTCATTAAATCTTCTTGCACCAAATGAATCTGCTGAAGCATTAATAAATTCCTTAAATGATCAAGATAAAGGTGTTAGATCTCTTGCAGCAATTGTATTAGGTAAAACACGTACTATTGAAGCATTTGATAATTTGATAGATTCTCTCAATGATATAGAAAATATTGTCAGAGTCTCAGCGGTTTATGCTCTTGATAAAATCGGTGGTGAGCAAGCTGTTGAACCATTGATAAAGGCATTAAGAGATCCTTATTGGGAAGTAAGAAGTGATGCTGCAATTGCCCTTGGAAAAATTGGAAACAATGATGCTATTGTCCCTCTAATGGAAATCCTTAAAGATGATAATAATTTTGTTAGAAAAAGTGCTACAAAAGCACTTGAAAAATTTAGCATATTTAAAAAATAAATATATCATATGAATAAGTATAATGTCGTAATAATTGGAGCAGGACCAGCTGGAAGTTTTTTAGCATATAAATTAGGTTGTCAAGGAATTTCTGTTCTACTTTTGGAAAAAGAAAATTTTCCAAGATATAAAATCTGTGCAGGAGGTCTTGCCAAAAAATCATATGATATAATATTTTCAGAAAATAATGATATTAAAAATATTGTTGAAAAAAAGGTGAGAAAAGGATTATATGTTAGAAATAATAAGTTTACATTTACTGATGCTAAAAAGGACCTAATCTATTTGATCTATCGATCTGAGCTTGATAATTTTCTTGTGGATATGGCAGTTGAAAATAAAACAGTTCATTTTAGAGATAATATTTCAATACAAGATATCAGAAAAAAGGATAGCACCATTGTTTATAAAAAAAATAATTCAGAGTATAAGGTTAATTATGATATCCTAACAGGTGCATGGGGTAGTAATAAAAAATTAAACAGAATTGTTGATTTAATTCCATTTGAAAGTTATGCAGTTTCTTCATCTTGGGAAGGACCTGCGAGCCCAAGATATAGCAATTATTCAAATGATTATGTTGTTTGTCAGATAATTAAAGGTTATCCAGGTATTGCTGGTTATATTTTTCCAAAAAAAGATATGATTACAGCTGGTCTTTTCACCTCATTAAATTCTACTACCAATTTAAAAAAAATGTGGAAGGACTTTATAGATTTCTGGAAACTTGATAAAAATATCAAACCAAAATATGCACTTATTCCAATTAGAGATTTTAAAAAACCAATAGCAAGAAAAAACATCTTACTTGTTGGTGATGCTGGAGGACTTGCAGATCCTTTCACGGGAGAAGGGATTTTTTATGCTCTTAAAAGCAGCGAAATTGCATCACAAGAAATTCAAAAATATTTAGAAAATAAGGAATATGATATATCATTTGAATATAACAAGAGAATTAATCATAGTTTTTCTGAAATTCAGATATGGGGAAAACGCTTTGAATATCTTTTTCAACATTTTACAAATTTATCATTCTGGTTCGGTTCAGAATGTTTTATTGGAAATGAAATTATGAACTCATTTATCACAGGGGACTTAAAATATAATGAAATATTCAAAATAATGAAGTATCCTATTAAGAGAATTTTCTGTTGATTTTGTGCAGTATAAACATTATGAAAACATGTATCTTTTATTTTCCAAATCAGAAATTTTTATGAATACATTTTCATTATCAATATCAATGGGTAGAAAGCTTGGCCAACATCCTCCATAAGTATTCTCAGTTCCTAGTCCATTAATTCGGTATTCATTACCACAATTGATACATTGCATTACATTACCATTTTGTTTATAGCCTTTTTTTGCACCATAACAGACATCACATGCATCGAGAGCTATACGTACATCACCATCAGGTCCAGTAACAGCAAAATACTGGATTTTTACACCATCGGAATCATATGAATAGAATTTTGCTTCATCACCAATTTCTGATAGAGGTATTACAATCTCATCAAGTGATTGAACAGTGGTTTCTTCAACTATTCTGTTATCCTGAAAATTTTCATTTCCACCCATAGAATAAATAACGAAACCAATTGACACAATAGCGATTATTATGATTAAGGAAACGATTGCTTTTTGTTGTGTTTTCTTTTTCTTTTGTGCAAGTAATATCTTTCTTTGTTCTGCTCTCTTTAAATTATTCTTTTCTCTTTTATTCATATTATACCTTCCTTAAATTTGAGTCTTTTTCTATTTTCCCATCAATTAATTTTATTATTCTATCTCCTAATTTTCCAATATCAGGGTTATGCGTTACTGCAACAATAGTATGACCTTCTTTGTGAAGTTTCTTGATGAGTTTTAAGACAGTCTCACCATTTTGTTGATCAAGATTTCCAGTAGGTTCATCTGCTAGTAGAATATCCGGTTCGTTAATCAAAGCTCTAGCTATACATACGCGTTGTTGTTCCCCACCAGATAAATGTGCTGGTATGTGATTCAGTCTGTGTTCCAAACCAACTTTTTTTAATACATCTACTACTTCTTTTTCGTCAACAATGCTATGGTAATATTGTGCCATCATTACATTCTCAAGAGCAGTTAAATATGGTACAAGATGATATTGTTGGAAAATAAGTCCGATGTTTTCTCTTCTGAATTGTGTTAGCTGGTTTTGTTTTAATTTTGTGATTTCTGTACCATTGATAAAAGAAGATCCCTTTGTAGGTGAATCTAAACATCCAATGATGTTCAACAGTGTTGTTTTTCCACTACCCGAAGGACCCATAATCGATGTCCAATCCCCTTTTACTAGTGATAGGGTCAGATCATTGAGGGCATAAGTGTTTCCATTATAGATTTTAAAAATATTTCTTAACCTGATTATATCAGAAGTCATATTATTATTCACCTCGGAGAACAATTGCTGGTTCAATTTTTATTGCTCTTCTCACTGGAAATATACTGGCAAGAATAGCAATAACAACAGATATCATAATAACAACAGGAATAATTTCGAAATGTGGAGCAATATAGGTATTAAAAACACTCACCCCGATAAACTGAGAAAGAACAAGACCAACTGCATATCCAGATAGACCACCAATCACACCAATAATTGTCGCCTCTGAAAAAAATAATGAAACAATTCTCTTGTTTTCAGCTCCTACACTTTTCATAAGACCGATTTCTTTTTGTCTTTCAATTACTGAGGTTGTCATTGTTGTAAGTACACCTAAAGCAGATGCAAATAAAGCAACAATTGTTATGAGAAACATCATGTTTTCAATTTTTCCTAAAATACTCATCTCAACACTTACAAGCTGTTTTACAGTTCTAGCTTCAATATCAGGTATCTTTCCTTCGATTTCCTGAGCAAAAGTATCAACAGGGCAAGCATTGCACAAAGCAGAAACCTGAACAGTATGAACCTTATCTTGTCTTGAGGTAATATTTTGTGCTACTTGTAAATTTACAAAAATCTGATCATCTTCGTTACCACCGGTTGAAATAATACCTACAACCGTAAGATTATAAACAGTTTCATTTAATCCCTTTTCTTTATATTTAACAGTATAAGTATCACCAATTTTTAGATTTAATTTTTTTGCAACGTTAGTTCCAATCATGCTGCTATTTATATCATTTGAATTAGTTATCCAACTTCCTACAACATTCCACCAAAGGCTAATTTTTTGTGCTCCTGTATTGAAAATTAAAGGATCATTCTGAGAGTAGGGTTCGAGAATTTCTACATCTCTATTAAAATAAGTTCCAACAAGAACAACACTTTGTGTATTTATATCGTCACCAACATCTACAACTTGATATAGAAGAGGTGTAAAACCAAGAATATTATTTCTCCAAAATATTGTTTTAATTTTCCAGAGGTCACTTTCATTGATATATCTCTGCTCAGTAACAGATCCAAATTCTACCCCAGGGAATCCTACATCAATTGTGTCAGATTCAGGAACAACCAATAGATTTGCTCCATATTTTCTGAATTCTTCACCTATTTTTTCACTTACATCTAGAGATACACTCAATAATGAAGTAGCAATCGCAGCACCAATAATAACTGATATTACTGCGATTGCAATTCTTGATTTTCTTTTAGATAAAGATTTTCCTAGAATCCTGAGAAACAATGTTATCACCACAATAACTTACCAATCGGTAAGTATTTATATGATTATTGGTATATATATTTTTTGGTGAATAATATGAAAACACCTTGTGAAATAATTGTATGGTCTGTAGTACCAATTATCCGAAAAGAATTTGCAAAAAGTTTAGTTATTGATCATGGGCTTAACCAAAGAGAAACTGCTGATAAATTAGGAATTACTGAAGCTGCGATATCCAGATATATATCTGGAAAAAGAGGGGCATTAGAAATATGTGACGATGATATTATGAATGAAATTAAGAAATCTACTAATCGAATAGTTAAGGAAAATGGTCCAACTGTTGTTAAAGAAACATGTAGGATTTGTAATCTCCTTAGATCCAAAGAATTCGTTGATGGTATCAATTATGCATGCGGATGATTGAAATTTGATAGATTTAAATTCTACTGGTTTTTTTCGATAAATTTAATAACGTCATTTTTTTCTCCTTTCTGGAGGAGAATTATTATGAAATTTTGGAAATGTAGTATTATAATGATAAGTATACTTGTACTATTTTTTTCAAGTATAACTGTATCAGCAGAAACTCAAACCGATGAAGCTGGTGATGTTTACCATTGGAAAATGACAGATTCTACATGGTCTTGGGAACCAAGTGTGGATTCTAGAGCAAATATTGACATTATAGAATTGACTTATACATCAAATGGAAATCAATTAACACTTTCATTGAAGGTTTCTGGAAACATTCAAGCTTCTGACCGTATAGCATATATTGCTTGGGTAAATACCTCTGATGCATATTATTGGCTATATTGGATGAATGGCCAAAGCACAAGTATGGCAATAAATACAACTGAAGGTTCTACAAATTTTGATATGAATCCTGATGTTAATATTTCTGAAAATAATGATGAGATAATTTGTGTTTTTAATGTGGTTGGTACTGATCTTACCAATCCTGAATTTTGGGGATATGCCGTAGAATACACGAATTTCGGTGATATTACACAGGAATGGTGGGGTGACTGGATACCTGGAACTTATGCCCCATTTTGGGGTGAAGAAGGTGATGGAAATGGTGATGGAGACGGTGAAGGTGACACTAATGGTGACGGAGACGTTAATGGAGATGGAAGCGACAGTGGAACAGATAGCGATGGCACACCAGGTTTTGGAGCAATAGCATTAATAACAGCCCTTGCAATGGCAATAATTGTCTTAAGAAGAAGAAAATAATCTAAACTTTTTTTTCTTTTTTTATTTTAATTTCTTTACGATTGGATTTACAACTTCTTTTTTAAAATATGTCAGCTCCGCTTTGCATCGCTCAATTTCATGCCAGGAAGCAGGTCCAGACGAAGACAAGAATGCAGTTCTACTACCTGCAAATTGAGCTTTTAGCTGGTTTATAAAATATAAACCAAAATTGTTTATAATTGCTTCTTTTGAAGCTCCTAAAATTAGACCTAGCATTACTTTTGGATACTTTGACTTTTTAATATCAATCCAATCATCATTCTTAATTTCTCGAATTAACAATTCTTCATCAATTTTTCTTTTATTAATCGTTTTAAGGTATTTTTTGGCAGATTTATCTATTTCTTCATTTAACAAATTATCCTCAAAATCTATTGTGTATTTACTAGGATTTTTTAAAATTGCTTCATAAAAAGCCTGATCTTTAACATATTCCTCACCAAGATGCTCAATATAATGACTTTGAGACTCGTATACCTTTTTTATTGGAGGTGTACTAAATGTAGTAAGAAATCTATCTCTTATGCGTAAATCTTCTAATGGCTTTTGACGGTAAATTTGAAGTGTCTTTTGTTTTTGAGTTTTATTGTCGATACAATACTCAGTCCATCCAACAATATCAAATTGATAGCGATTTATTGCTGTTTTTAATAGATTACTAACAGGTAAGTTTTGTTTTAGTTTACCATTTAGAATTAGATCACTTGATAATTTTTTGGAATTCCTCTTTGTTTTAATAGAATCATTCATTACCTTGCTTTAGAAAAAAACAATTATTAAAGATTTCGTTTAAACATTATATTATTGAATAATAAAGAATTTTATTAAAAATAATTTGTCTTATTTAAAATAACTATAAAAATTATTTTAATATTTTTTTGTTATAATAATTATAAATAAACATTTATATACTCAACCATAGATAGATATAAAAATAATTGGGGGGAAAACTTAATGAAAACAAGAATCAAATTGAACAGTATTTTTATAATATTTTTACTAATTTTAGCTGTAAGTATCGTTTCTTCAGTAAAAAATGAAGAAAAAACACCTATTTATGAACCCTTAGGAGGTTTGGGGGGTGAACCTATTTGGATTTACGACTCTTATTTGTATATAAGACATGTAGAAACTGCTCAGCTTAATGGAGAAGGGGTTCTTGATATAATTGCAGCAGAATATGACATGGATAATTATGACGACCTATCAAAAGTTTATGGTATAGATGGTTCAGACGGAGATATGCTCTGGAGCTATACTATTAATGATGGTATAAGGTCTATGGCAATTGGTGACATAAACAACGATGGTGTCATGGATGCTGTTGCAGGAGCAAGTAAAGGATCAACAACTCCTGATGGCAAAGTCCATGCAATTGATGGTAGCGATGGGAGTCAGATTTGGACATTTACTCCTGGGTCTTCAGGTGATACAAATGGAGATGTTGCTATTGGTGATTTTGATGGAGATGAATATCCAGATGTGGCAGTGGCATGTTGGGATGATTATGTTTATGCAATAAATGGTTCAAATGGAAATGAATTATGGAGCACTGAGATAGGTAGTATCTTTTTGCATGCTGTTGATACGGGAGATGTAAATGGTGATAACATAGATGATGTTGCATATGGTCATTCGTACCTTGCAGGTTGGGATAACTATTTTGGAGTTTTAGATGGAACTGACGGTAGTGTGATTTGGAGCAAAACTGTTGATTACCCTATTGTTGAAGGTGGAGTTATGATTGAAGATATTGATAATGATGGAGACCTGGAGGCAATATTCGGTAATCGGACGGGGCAAATATTTGTTCGTAATGCAAGTAATGGCGATTTGGAATGGAAATATAATATTGGGCCTGTTGGAAGTCCAACTAACTATGATATGTATCTTTTTTCTTATGATATTGATGATGATGGTGATCTTGATTTGGTCGTTGGAAATAATTATGGCAATTATTACATCTATGCTTTTGATGGAACAAGTAATACAACGATGTGGGTATCTGAAAAATTAAATGGCTTTCCTAGAGATTTGTCATTTGGAGATGTAACTGGCGACGGTAACCTAAATATTATTGCAGCAACTAACGATAGAGTACAGATTCTTGAAGCAAGCGATGGGAGCAAATCATGGTATTACTCAGTTGCAGGAACAGTTGCAACTGTTGGTAGTGCTGATTTTGATGATGATGGTATAATGGATACTTTGGTTGGCGGAGGAGCTGAATTTTCGGGGTCTGACCCGTCAAAATCAATTTGGGCACTTAAAACTGTTGAATCTCCTCTCCATTGGGAGTTTGACTTTGGAGAATATGGAAATGCTCTAGCAATTGATGATTTGAATGATGATCAATATCTTGATGTTATAACCGTTTGTTCACTAGATGATAAAGCATGGGCCATAAATGGTGAAGATGGTTCAGAGCTTTGGAATTGGACAGGAACTGAGAATTTGTATACTGTAGCAACTGGTGATTTTGATAATGACGGGCAAATTGATGTAGCAGTTGCCGGAGATGATGACAAGGTAACAGCAATTTATGGAGAAGATGGTAGTACTATGTGGCAATTTACAACTCCAAGTGATCAAATTTATAGAAAGTGTTTAAAAGCAACAGATTTGAACTCTGATGGATATTGTGATGTAGTTGCTGGAAGTGACGATAATAATGTTTATGCAATAGATGGCTCAGATGGTACTGAGTTATGGTCTAGTAGTTTTGGAGGAGATGTTGAGGAAGTTGAGCTTGCTCAGATGGACGGTTCAGGTCCTCTTGATGTTGTTGCATCAATTGGATGGTCTGGAAATAAGATGGTTGTAATAAATGGCTCAAATGGTGATACCCTTTGGGAATTTTCAGAAAATACAAATTATGCAAGACATGTTGAGGTTTTTGATGTAAACGATGATGATATATTTGATGTAGCAATAGGTGTTCCAAAGATGGGAGCAACACCAGGAAGACTCATTATGGTTGATGGCGATTCACACGATGAGATATGGACGGTTACTCCATTTTTAATAAACACAGACTATGGTTTTGCTCATGGAGATGTCAACAACGATGGTGTTCCTGATCTTATTGCTGCCGGAAATACTGATGACAAAAAGGTTCATGCCTTCAATGGTACAAATGGTAATGAATTATGGAGCTATGAAACCGGTGGAGATGTAAATACCGTTAGAGTAACTGATATAGATTTTGACAATCAACTTGATGTTATTGCGGGTTCAGACGACCAATATCTATATGTTATATATGGAAACAATGGAAGTTTATTTTGGAGTTATAGCACTGCGGGTGATGTGATGGATGTTCAATCAGGTGACATTAGTGGAGATGGACTTTCAAATATCGCTTGTGTCACGTTTGATTCAGATGGTATTGTTTATGCATTTTCATCCTTTACTCCTGCAGAAAATGTCCCCCCAAACACACCAAGTAATCCAATACCTTCTGATGGAGAAATCTATGTGGATCCAAATGCTGATCTTTATTGGACTGGAGGAGACCCCAATCCCCAGGATACAGTAACCTATGATGTATACTTTGGAACCTTGAGTGCACCACCAAAAATTATAACAAATCAGTCTGAAACATCATATGACCCTGGAACAATGAGTTATAATACAAAATATTATTGGAAGATTGTTGCATGGGATGACAATGGTGCATCCTCTGAAAGTTCTGTATGGGATTTTACAATAGAAGGACCTAACAATTCTCCAAACGAGCCAAGCAATCCTAATCCAGAAAATGGTGAAACAAATGTAAATCTCGATTCTGATCTTTCATGGACAGGTGGAGATCCTGATCCAGGTG
>CAZHIY010000031.1:0-13634 GCA_964533085.1 uncultured Thermoplasmatales archaeon
TCTCTGACTGGAATACTATAAAAAATAATAATATTGTGGAAAATCAATGCACGGGAATTAGACTGTTTAGCTCACATTTCAACCTAATTGAAAATAATACTTTGAAAGATAACATCGGCTATCATATATATTTAAGAGAGAGGTCAAATAATAATACAATACAAAACAATAAATTAACAGCATCTGAGAACTGGTCTTATTTGTTGGAAGGTGTCTGTCTTTCTGAATCATCATATAATTCCATCATAAATAATGAAATTACAGGTTTAAACTTTAATTTAGGGATTAGCCTTGGATCATCAAACTATAATGTTGTAAATAAAAACAGGATCCATAATAATCCATGTGATGATGAAGCAAATAACATCCAGATCACCCAGCATTCCGATTTTAATTTGATAATGGATAATGAAATTAGGTCAAATAACGGGAGCGGAATAGTAATGCTTTTTTCTCAGGGAAATGAAATAATAGGAAATACGATTGAATTCCTTCCCCGTTGGGGAATTTATTTATTAGATTGCAGGTATAATAATATTGTCAGGTTTAATAATATATCCTATACTAAAACAGGTATAAAATTGGGAGTATATTCATCTAAGAATATTATTGAATTAAATAATTTGACAAGTAATATCTATGGTATCTACTTATCAGGTACTAATCTTTTGGGATTTGCCCCTAACAATGTAATTTCTGGTAATAATATTGTTGAAAATAATTATGGTATTTATATTGAGGTACACGGTCTTTATGGTTATTCTAATGACAGTTTGATTTGTCATAATAACTTTATCAATAACACTCAGAGTGCTTATGATGAATGCAGCAATATCTGGGATGATGGAAAACAAGGAAATTATTGGTCTGATTACAAGGAACGATACCCTGATGCTAAGAAGAAACCGTTTAGGGGTATTTGGGATACACCCTATGAGATACCAGGTGGGGATAACAAGGATATGTATCCGTTAATAAAGCAATGGCCAAAATCCTCATCAACATATAATCCAAGAATTAGTTCATCTTTTAATTCTTTGTTCCAAAGGCTATCGGACCGATTCCCAATACTAAGCCGGTTATTAAAATTTATATAGAACTTTATATAATTATAGTAAATATTCTTATAAAATAAGATAAGAATTGAAACATATAAAAAGGATATTAATTATTTTCTTTTTTTCATTCCAAGGGTATCATCTTTTTTCCAAAAAGAACTCTGAACCAAAATAAAGGCCAAAAAATGAATAATATCAGTAGTAAAAATGTTTGAATTATACCAAACTCATCTATCAGAATACTCATAAGAAGAATAGGAAGTAAAAGTAGTGCTAGTCCCTCTTGTAATCCCACATAAATTAGCATTTTTTCTCTTTCTTTATTTTGTGTTGATAGGATTTTTATTGTAAAATAAAGTACTATTAGGAATACTACCATGAATAAAAATCCCGGTATTGGAAGGTTATAAACAAATATTGAGGTATATGCAAATAAAAATGGCAAGGCTGCTATTATTATATGTATTATTTTAATTCCAACTGCATACACCTTAAATGTAATAGGGGTAATTAATTTTTTTTTTGATACTTTTACTCCAAATTTTGTAGGTGTGGTTTGAATACCTAGTTTAGTATCATACTCAATGTCTTTTAGATTTGCAGATACTCCAACACTAAATAACCACTGCATAAATCCAAAAAATGAAACAAGTATTGCTAGATTAGAAATAATATTTGAAACAGTCAATGCTCCAAATATACCATAAGTAAAAACTCCTAAACCTAGTATGTATTCCATTCCAAAGGTTTTTTTACTATATTTGTTGTAAAGTGTCATGAATAAAAAAGAAATTAACAAAACAACAAATGAGTATAGACTAAATAAAAAAACAATTGAGATAATTAAAGATATTAAAAAAGATGAAAAAAATATTATAAATGCCTTTTTTTGAGTGATATTACCTTTTACTAGAGGTCTGTTTGAAACATATTTTGATTTGCTATCAATTAAAATATCGTAATAATCATTTTGCACAAATGTAAAAATATGAGCAAGTAAACCAATGATTAGAAGAGCTACTAAATGTAAATAATCAAATTCACCATTTGCTATTGCACCAAAAATAGGAGTAAAACCCAGAAATAGCATGCCATAGGGGCGAATTAATATCAAATAACTCTTCATTTTTACCACTAAGATTTTAGAAGGTCATACATTCTTATTGCATTTTCTAACATCATATGATTGTTATTAAAAAATACATAGACTCTTTTAGGTTTAGTCTTCATAAGTCTACCTTTAATTTCTAAAAGTTCTTCATCTTTATAATTATGTGAGTACCAATCAGTTCTACCATGAATCCTTTCATAAATTATGTCTTTACTCATAATATTTGTAGAAAGTTTTGGTGCATCTATACTTACAACTAAAACTCCTTGTTTTTTCCCCCAATTAATAATTTCATCAGTAAACATTTCATTATTACGAAATTCAATTGATATTTTTTCATTACCACAATTTTCAATGAATTTTTCGATTTTATCTAAATCTGTAAATTTTGGTGGAAACTGAAGAAGATAATAGTGTATATTTTTTTCCAATGGTGAAAAGAGTTTTCTAAACCTTTTAAAAATTGAATAGGTTTCTTTATTTAGTTTCTTTAAGTGTGTAATCAAACGATGCGCTTTAATAATCCAAACAAGATTTGAACCCTTTTTCACCCAGGCTTTAATCATATTTGGATATGGAAATCGATAATAGCTCATGTTCAATTCAATAGCGTTTAGATCTGAATTTGTTATATACCATTCTAGAGATTTTCCAAGATTCCAGTCATATGACCAACCAGATGTGCCAATAAAAATTTCAGTCACATAAAAAATAAACAAAACAACATACTTATCCTTTTTCAATCTATTTACTAGTTTTGATTAATCAAATATAGTATATCTACCATTCATGAAGAATGTAGGTCCATGTTCACCAATAACTCTCCAATGATAGTTGGTTTCATTACAATTACCAATACCAACAAAAAAGGTTTGATTTGTATACTCATTTGTATCCATACTACCGAACATAAATATTCCAAAAATATATCCTTGAATGAACCATGATATATCTGGTTCTCCAAAGAAATTGAATCCTGCAGCAAAATAACCAATGTTTATACCAATTTTATAATAACCAAACATCTACCCAAGAGGAATATGATATTCTCCCCAAATATCTAATCCCCAAACACCTGTAAAGTTACCATTAGCCCAAGAGGGTGGTGTATCTTTTTTAAAAGTTGTTATATCGTTTAAAATAGTTTTTTCCATAGTTTTTGAGAGTTGTTTAAGAGGTGAGGATATTGCTGTTGTCATTGGCACGCCCATTAGCAGAATGCTAACAATTATAACTGGTAACAGCTTCTTCAAGTCTTAAACCTCCAAGATATAAATAAGATAGGTAATATATAAAAATTTATTAGAATTATTTCATATGGTTTATAGAGATAGACATTTTTCAGTTCAATTTCATAAGATATAACAATTGATATAATATTGGAAATCTTTCTAATAACATACTTACAATATTTAATTTGAAAATGAATGCTTTGTTTCTTGGAATATTAACTGAAAAAGGATCTGTCCATTCGCTCTCAGTACCATAAATATCCTTTGCTTTTGCACGAATAAGATAATTTCCTGTAAAATAATAAGTATAACATGCCTCTATAGGTTCCCCTTGTGAATGAGGCCCTAGCCAACCACTTGTTGCTCCATCGCCCCAATCAATAATATACATGAATTCATCTCCATTTTGACCATTGGAATGAACTGTTATACAATATTCAACCCCTGCTTTTCCACTCGGAGGCCCTTCAATTATTGGTGCTTCTGGTGGTTGACTTAAAACTGTAGTAAATCTCCAGATATGACCTGCTGTTGATGCACCATGTTCATCCCAAGCAACAATCTTCCAATAATAAGTTGTATTTAATTCAAGCAATCCTGGATCATATTCTGTTACATTATTCGCCACTTGTGGGGGTGGATTTACTGTTCCAAAGTATATATCAAAAGCAACAATATCTCCATCTGGATCACCACAAGTCCAACTCAGATCAGTATCAATAGGTATGTTAATTGAACCATTTGCTGGATTAGGGTTAGAAGGAGCATTTGGAGGATTATTTATACCAGTTGTAAAACTCCAAACAGGACTTTGAGCACTTGCACCAGAATCATCCCAACCAACAATCATCCAATAATAGGTGGTTTCAAAATCCAAAGTTCCAGGATCAAATGAGTTTGCTGTTTGATTTATAGAAACAATAGGTGGAGGACTAAATGAGCCGAAATAAACATCATAAGTTAAAGGATCTGCTTCTGGATCACTACAATTCCAGGACAAAATGGTATTTATACTCACATCGGTTGCTCCATCAGAAGGATTAGGATCACTTGGAATATTTGGGGCTTGATTTGAAAGTACATTTACAAAATCCTCATATGGGATGTAATCTTTTTTTATAACAGTAACACTCATATTTCCTTCCGTTGATGGAGAGATATTAAATGTTATATCTCCACTACTATCAGTATAATTTTTTAAATAGACTTCATCATCCTTCCAAAGACAAACATATGCATTTTCAATATTTCCTCCTTCAGAATCTTCAACATGAACTGTAAAAGAAGAAGAACCTACTAATATCTCAGAATCATGAGTAACATCAAAACTAGAGGGGTTTTCCATCCATAAAGTTAGCTCTGGATCACCTAGTAAAGTTAATTCACTAAAAATATACTTATTATAATCATTCTGATCCCAACTAAAATACGCATCTGTTTTGTGATCAGAAAATAAATCTCCAAGTTTGTAGTGTCCCTGGTCAAAAAAGGATTGGAAAAAATATCTATCATAACGAAGGGATGCTAAATCATCACCTCCAACATAATACCAACCATATCTTGTATTTCCGACAAATCCTACTCCACCACCATCAGAATCACGAACAAAATGCTCAGCAATACAATTGTCATAATCTATTGCTGCTGCCCAACAACCAATAGAGTACCAAGTACCTTGTTTATTACCGTTTGAAAAAGCATCAACTTCAGAGGTATCAAGACCCCAATTATGATTGGTATAGCCAGTTCCCATGTAATATTGTCCGCTATGATCGATATGATTCATCAGGTTTTGTCCAGAATTTACCGCGGTATCAACATTATCCTCATGATTTCCATCATGGCTATCATAAACCTTTGTTACAGTCCAATTAGACGGAATATATAAATCGTCAATATCAATTTTACAATCCTCACCATCAGTAACCGAATCAAGATCAAAACCAAATAATGATACATTTTTTGCAAAGCTTGTTGTTGGAGGATTTTTTTCATAATTTAATGTTTTAGATATAAAATTACCAATCTTTCCAGCTCCAGTACCTGTTCCATTAACAGAAGCCCTACCAACATGAACCTCACAGATCCAGTCATCATCATAATCAGAATAATAAGTATCTGATGGAATATTATCACCAAGATATGTTACAGTTTCATAGGGGATTGTATCAGTGTCTCCACCAAGTAGAAAGAATGTAGCACCCCAATTACTATGAGCATCAATTATAAATGCCCTTATTTTTTCTTGGTTTGTAAATCCACTATAGTTTGCATAAATTTCTTCAGTCGTAACAATGTTTGAAGGTACACCTTTTTGGGTTTTCCAATCAGAAAGAGTTTGAAAGGCGGATACCCAATCATTTTTTGTAATAATTACATAATCATAATTTTCGGATTCATCTCCAAGTGGTTGAAAATTTTGATTTTTTTGTAAAACCACATCATTTGGGTTTATCACCATTTCCTTTGCTTTTTCTTTATATAATTTTTCATTAGTTTTTGTTAAACTATTTGGTAAATAATCTCCACAAGTATAACCTATTTCACACTCAATCTGTAATTTTATATTTTTTATAAGTTTCAAAGTCTTTAAGGTGGGGTTATATTGAATTGGATAAACTGTTATTATTGCAATTCCTTGACCAGCAAAATCAGTCATTCCATTTAATTCTACAACATTAGATGGATAAAGTTCAATATTATCAATATCATTTTTTACAAAAGGAATATTTGCTTTTGTTCCCACTTTTTGTGGAGCCTGAGCGGACATTATATTAAAAATTGATGGTAATTTTATGTTTTCTAATTCAAGAATTTTAACATTAGTGGCAATCATTTCATTTGGGATTGCGACTAGACTGTTTTTTAAAGGAAGCAAAGGTTTACCCATCTCTGTAGTAAGTCCACCATCAGAATATATAATTCTATCATATCCATTGTATTTGTCAAATTCAAAATCATCTAGATTAAAATCCAAAGTAACAATTATTTTTGAATCTATTGATTGTTTACTATCAGCAGAAATCGGTGCTGGAATAAATATTGTAAGTAATAAAAAACAAGTTATAACTAGCGTTAAGGATATTTTTCTTATATTGTAAATAACTTCGACCTCCATTATGTTAAATTGATTAATAATAATATAATAACTTTATATAAATATTTAGGCGGGCAGAAAATTTACTGCGAATTTAATTTAAAGATTATTCTATTATAAATAGGATCAAAAGATAGTCAATACCTACTACATTAATATCATGAAAAATTATAATAAACATTATCCTTATATCTATAAAAAAGTTAGGGGGTAAGATATAGTTTGATGTATCTTTTTTTTGACACTGAAACAACCGGTTTACCTTCTGGTCCTGCTTCAGACTATGAAAAATGGCCACGTATTCTACAGATTGCTTGGTTACTTGTTGATGAAAATAAAGACATAAAATCAAAAAATAGCTATATCATAAGACCAGAAGGATATGATATTCCAAAGAGAGTTATAAAAATACATGGAATTACCATGAAAAGAGCATTAGAAGAAGGAGTTAAACTAGACTATGCTCTACATCGATTCTTAGGAGATGTAAACTTCGCCAAATTATTAGTTGCTCATAATATAGCATATGATTATGGAGTGGTTAGAGGAGAATTGTTAAGAAAAAAGATACCTGATTTTCTAAAAGGATATTCACAATTCTGTACAATGACGTCCAAACCGATACTGGACTATTGTAAGAGTTTTAGAGCAAACGGTAGCAGACAATGCCCTTCGCTTTCTGAACTTTATCTTTTATTATTTGGCGAAAAACTTGATAATGCGCATGATGCTTTAACAGACGCTGAAGCCTGTGCTAATTGCTATTTTGAATTGAAAAAAATAGGTTTTGTATAAAATAAAAATAATGAATTTTTTCCATTTATGCTAAAAATATAAATTGCCTAGATTAAGAGGTAGTTGGTAGATACCAAATACCTCCAACCCACCTCCCCCAAAAAATTGACGATAGATATCCCATATCTTAATCAATTTTTTCTAGGCATGTTAATATTTATCATTAATATTATATAAACTTATTGCCTTATAAATGATTTACAGGTTCTCTAATCATAAAAAATAATACAAAAGTATTTGGAATCGTTCAATTAATTTTAGAAAAATAGAGTTAAAAGTTAACCTATTTCGGGGTATTTCTATCTCAAATTCCCCCCATTCACCTTCGACACCATAAGCATCTTTTGCTTTTGCTAGTATCTGATATTTTCCTTTTTCAACCCAGCTATGATTTAATGAGATTTCTTCACCTGAACTATATGGACCAAGCCATCCCGTATTTGTATTATCGCCCCATACAACATGGTAAAATACATCATGGTCCTCAGGATCTGTTGCTGAGAATTTATAAGTATATTCTACACCTTCATTTCCCTGTGTTGGACCGTCAATTTCTGGAATATTTGGAGACTCATCCAAACCATATACTTTAAAACAACCATCAGGGTCAGGGTATCCAGGGTATTCAATAACTTCCCATGTTGCTCCTGAATTCAAAGAACCCCATACTTCGCCTCCAGGATATGGGTTATTTATTTGAAATAAACAGCAATAATAATTTACCATTGATCCACCAGACGTTCTACAAACAATATAATACATTTGGTCTGGATTAACACTAATGTCTGAAAAATCAAATTCAATCCATTTACCATATCCAGCAACTTGACCTCCAGATACTGAAACACTAGTTAAATCACTACCAGTTAAGGAGGATCTAATTGAAAATAAGATATCACTTTCAATAGTCCCAACTTTAAATAATTTCAATTCAGCTCTTGAAATTGTTTCAAGAGTAGGAGTAAAACCTTGTGCAAGCCAAAGATAGCTGAAAAAAGGACAGCCTTTTCCACAATCTGTAATCTGTTGTTGATCTATAACTTCAACATCTCCAATTTTTTCAATAGGATTTGAATTATAATTTTTAATATACCCTAATGTAGTTGGTGCTATTCCAATAATCAGAATACAAACAATAATTACAATTATTTTCTTCCACATTTTAATAACTTCCCCGATTTTCTCAAATATCGCATTAATAGTATTTAATTTTTTATGATAAATAAAAAAGAAAATAAGTTTGATTATCTCCATCTTTTGTAAAGAGAATGATCTATTTTTAATTGATCTAAGATTTTTCCAACAATAAAATCCACTAAATCATCTATTTCTTTAGGTTTATGATAAAATCCCGGCATAGCTGGTAAAATTGTTGCTCCAGCTTGTTTTGCAGAAAGTATATTTTTTATACCAGGTAAATCTAATGGAGTTTCACGAATTACAAGGATTAGTTTTCTTTCTTCTTTTAAAAAGCAGCTTGCAGCACGGGATGTAAGATTATCGCCGTATCCATTTGCAATTGCAGAAAGTGTTTTCATGCTACAAGGGACAACAATCATAGAATCAAGTTCAAAAGAACCACTTGCCGGTCCTGCAAACATATTAGAATTATCATAGTAAAAATTTGCTTTATTTTTTAAATCATTAAATGTGTAATTTGTTTCGTGTTCAATGATTTTTTTTGCGCCATCTGAAATAATCAGGTGAACTTCATAACGTGATTTAATTAATTCTTCAAGTAATCTTATTCCATATATACTCCCAGAAGCTCCACCGATACTAAGTAAAATTTTCATATATCTTTATTCCTTAATTGATTTGATAATATCAACTAATGCCTTTCTTAAATTCTTCTCTTCCTCAAGTTTTGTACCGGTAACTACAACATCTGCACCAGCTTTTGCTTTTTCACGAGCAGTATTTGCATCCCTAATACCTCCACCGACAATCAAGGGAATGTTAATACTTTTTTTAACTGCGGTAATCATTTTATTAGAAACTGGAGAAGGTGACCCAGATCCTGCTTCTAAATAGAAAAAGTCCATTCCAAGATATTGTGAGGCAAGTGCATATCCAACAGCATCTTCAACATCTTCTTTTTTAATCAAATCAACCTCACCAACTCTACCTGCAGTCATACCAGGTTCAACAATTACATAACCCATTGGTATTGGTTCAATTCCAGATTGTTTCACAAATAGTGCACCTTTAACATGTTCTCTAATTACATAATCTAGATTGCGTGAGTTCAATAAACTCATGAAAAAAACTGCGTCAGCATATTTACTTAAAAATTTTGCTCCAGATGGAAATAAAATAACAGGTAAATTAGAATTTTTTTTAATTGCTTTAACAGTTTCATCAACTTGTTCTTGAGATACAAGAGTAGACCCGCCAACCATAATAGCACTACTTCCTGCCTCTTCAACAGCTCTAGCAATTTCACCTGCAACATTTGGTTTTTGTTTATCAGGATCAAGTAAAGAAAAATGTAATGTTTTTATTTTGCTCATTTTTGTGATTTCTTTAGCAATTGACATTTCACCTGCAATAAATCTCAATTATATAAAACATTTTTGTAAAGATAAACCAAAAAAATGAATTATCAATAAATGTTACAGGTTAAAGGGAGAATAAATATTGACTTACAGTATTTTAAATACTACCTCATCAAATGCATTAAAATTTATTGAAAAATATCACAGATCAAAAGCTGATAAAACTATTCTTTTAATAATTGGAAACTGTATGATTGATTACCGTGGAAGAGCGCGATCATTTCTAGATTGGGGTGAGAGAATTATTATGATCAAGCAAGATGGAGCTGTACTGGTTCATCAACCAATTATGCGTGAACCTGTAAACTGGCAACCATCAGGTAGTAAAACTGATTTTAGTGTTAAGGATGATCTGTTAATCCTTAGGTCCCGACATACACGTCCTCCTGAAAAAATGAAAATAACCTTTAGAACAACCAAACTGATAGCAACTTCCACACTGTATGATAAAGCAAAATTATTAATTTCTGGAATGGAAACTGATGTTGTCAATGAAATAATAAGTAATCCAGAAGTAATAGAAGATGGACTACGTATAAGTAAACGCGAGAAACATGTAAAATCTGGGATGATTGATCTTTTTGGGTATGACTGTAATCATATACCTGTAATAATAGAAGTAAAACGAAGTTTAGCCACAATTAGTGCAGTTCAACAGCTAAGAATGTATGTAAATGATATAAAAAAAGACGTCGACACTGCAAATGTTCGGGGCATTCTATGTGCACCTCGAATTCCTGATATGGTAAAAAAATTATTAAACGATTATGATTTAGAATGGAAAGAGGTTGAACGTAATATTGTCTTACCTGATGATTATCAAAAAACGCTGAAGGAATTCTCAAAACAATAGCATTTTTAAACAAATACCGGATATACTTTTTGGGGAGGTCTGGATTAGTCAAGAAGGGGGCATGTTCCCATCCGATTCCGCTTTTTCCAGACCCCCTAAGAAATTATTTTATGAATTAATTCCTCATTACAAGCAGCAACAACGCTAGTTCTTTCATCTAAAGTAAAGGACATATCAAGTTCTTCACCTAATATGTTAGTAACGATCCCTCCTGCCTCTCTTAAAATAAGTGTTGAAGCAGCAATATCAACAACACGCATATATTCCTTTCCTACAACATAAAAATCAAGAGCGCCGATAGCCACCATGCACATCTCAAGTGATGCTGATCCAAGAGAACGAACCTTTTCCTTTTTTGCAAGAGAAATTGTTAATTTATCAAAATTCTTGCCAAGAGCAAGTGAAGAACATAGTTCTGAATCAGGTACATTTGGAACACCAATTTTGGTTTTGTTTAAAAATGCTCCAAAGCCTTTCTCAGCAGTAAAAACGTCACCGGTTGGAATGTTTTTAACAATTCCATATTCAACATCACTAATTTTTGATTTACCAATTGCAAGAGAAACCGCAAAAAAAGGAATTCCCCTATATGCATTTCTAGTACCATCAATAGGGTCTAAAACAAATGTATAGTCTGAACCATTATCAACAAAACCAATCTCCTCACTTAATAAATTTACCTTCAACTTTGATTTTTTAAGAAAATCAAAAGCAGCATCTTCGGCAATTTTATCAACATATTTTGTAACTGTACCATCAGCACCAATTCCAATATTGCTCCCAAATTTATAAAAATCAGTTGCTCTAGCCCGCTTGATTTTTCTATACACAACATTAACAGTTTTATGGGCTAATAGTTTTAAATTTTCATTCATAAACATTCCTACAAATTATCCATTAAATGTAAACCAGATATATTGGCCTGTAAACGTTAAAACTATCATAATGATTGCTGCAATCAATACTCCGATAAATATTGTAATAAGTGATTTTGAAAAATTCAGACCAAACAAATAAGCAATGAGTGCACCAGTCCAAGCACCAGTAAAAGGCAATGGTATAGCAACGAAAAGAAGCAAACCAAGATATTCGTATCTTATTATCTTTATATCTGCTCTTTTTCTGGTTTTTTCAAAAAGCCAATCCATTATATTTGTCCAAAATTTGTAATTTCTTAAAAACTTCTCAACAAATTTAAAAAACAATAATATAAAAGGAATAGGCAACATATTTCCTATAACTGCAATTGGTAGCGCCTGCCACCATGTCCAACCAAGAAAATTAATTGCGTAAACAATAATATAGCGAGATTCAATCCAAGGAAGCATCGATCCAAAGAATATCTGAAACCATTCAGGAAACATCTCAAGCATAGTTTAATCTCCGACAAATCTGCCAAATCCTTGACTCACCTGGATTTCATGATCTTCTATAAGCTTTTCTCCTCTTATAAAAACATGAGTTGGAAATATTGCAGACCAATCTTCAAATGGCGTCCAACCACATTTTGAATGAAGATTATCCGATTTAATTCTGTAATCATCTTTTAAATCAACAACTATAAAATCTGCATCCCTTCCAACTTCTAGTTTACCTTTTGAGATATCAAGTAATTCGGCTGGTCGCTCACATATCAATGAAATGATTCTTTGAAAAGAAATTACTTCTTTTTTTGCCAAAAATAAAAAAATTGGAAATGTTGTTTCAACACCAGGAAGACCAGAGGGGGCTACACCAAAATCTACATCTTTTTCTTCTTTAGTATGTGGCGCATGATCAGATTCAAGTACATCTATTAATCCATTTTTTACACCATTAAACAACGATTCCTTATCAAAACTTGATCGAATTGGGGGATTTACTTTAAAAAATGTTGGTGATCCCATGTTTTTTTCAATACTTAAAAGACAATGATGAGGAGTGACGCCACATGTAATATTATTTGGTCTTTTCTTTAGAATCTCAAGGCCTTCAATTGAAGAAACATGACAGATATGTGCTTTCATTCTTAAGCCTTTTAATGCAACGATAACATCATTTATTGAGGTTTCTTCACAAATCGAAGGGCGAGCCTTAAGATGATCAATAAGGTTACTTTCTTTAACTGAATTCTTAATAAGTTGCTCATCATCCTCTGCATGAAATAAAACAGGTTTTTCTGTTTGAGATATCTTTTTTAATGCCATTCTTAAATTTTTCTTATCAAATTTCAAACTATTTGTAGTATTACCAAGATAAATTTTATAACCACTACACCTGGTTGATAAAGGTTCAATTCTATCAATATTATCATTAGTAATACCAGCATAGATTCCAAAATCAATAAATGATCTTTTTTCAGCTAAAGATATCTTTTCAGAAAGACTTTGAGGAGTTGTTGTCTGAGGAATTGTATTAGGCATATCAAAAACACAGGACATCCCACCAAATGCTGCAGCCATTGAGCCTGTAGAAAAATCTTCTTTATTAGTTAAACCAGGATCGCGAAAATGAACATGAAGATCCAGCCCAGAGGGAAGAATTAACTTATTTCCAAAATCAATATGTTCATCTCCTTTCAAAATCTTTTTAACAGCATATATTTTCCCATCTTTAATTCCAATACAACAATTTTGAAAAACACCATTGATGTATACTTTTCCCTCAGCAGTGAGATCCATCTAATCTTTTCTCCTCAATTTTTCCTCGGGGTTCAATCTCTGTGAATATTTGCCCGCTGAACTTAGAAATTTTTGTATTTTCATTTTGCCAAGCATCCGACATAAGCCCTGCCTTCATGCATGTGTGAGATAAAAATTCTTGTTTTTCCCATCCTTGTTCTATAGGTACCTGTGGTAAAAGCAAACCCTTAAAGAATCCTTGCTCAACAATCAGTCCATCTTTACCAATTTCAATTTTCGACAAATAATCCTCTGGTTTATCGACCTTTA
>CAZHIY010000032.1:0-4944 GCA_964533085.1 uncultured Thermoplasmatales archaeon
CTTTCCAAAATGGATGTTCAAATATCTTATCCAGTTTATCTGCTATTCCATTTGTCTTTTGATGACGTGAAATCATATCAACTGCTTTTTTCTCAATCTCCTTTTTCTTCTTTAGATCACTTTCTTTTGCAGGTTTAAACAGCTGACTCATTCCTTTTGTCAGTTGTTTTCCCTTTTCATTTGTTACCTCAATATAATAATTATCACCGATGTCAGTGAGTAAAATATCCAGATATTTTGATGATGCGGGTGTATCATCAAATGATGTACAGAAACAGTTTATTTCAGGTTTTGTACAACTTAATCCGACAAGAACAGTATTTTCTCTTCTTTTAATGAAATATGGATCCTTGTAGTCACCCTTGAATGCATGATCAAGAATTGCAATACTTTTTGCATCACATGGTCTAATTCCGAAAATAACCTTTTTTTCATCAAGGTCAACTGCCTCGATTTTTGCTTTTGTACCAGGTGTAAATTTAAACAATGTTTCTGTTTGAATAAATATAAGTGCCTTTGGTGGATATTCAGACTTACAGAAATCCAAATTCATTTCAGAAGGTTTTGATATTTGCTTAAAAATAATTGTTCCCTTATTTTCAACTGGTGCAAAAACCTTATTTTTCTTTAAAAGTTCAGTAATGAATTTTGACAAGTCACTTTTTGATAACAATAGATTATCCATCTTTTATCACCTCACAAAATAAATTCCTCCGGATCATCAGGTTTAAACATTGCAAGCAAAGGTTTTTCTTCAGCCTTTACTCCTGCTTCGTATTCAAACATTTCTCGGATTTCTTTTTCTATCTTTTTGTTAAGTTCCATTAGAGGTATGTCCATCGGGCAAGCTCGTTCACATTGTCCACATCCTATACATCTACCTGCAAGGTGAAATGCTCGTAAAAGATTCCATGCTGTATTTTCAGATAGATCAACTGAACGACGAACCCATTGAGGATTTAATTGGTCAACCATACATTCTTTACAATAACAAAGGGGACATGCATTTCGACAAGCATAACATCGAATGCATTTTTCAAATTGTTTTTCCCAGTATTCCCATTTATCCTTAAGGGATTTCTTTTCAAAATCATTTACCTTTTTATAATCTTCTTTTTTACTGCTTTTAATCTCTTTACCAATTAAAATATCATATAATACAGGAGTTGGATACTCACACGTTTTACACTTGTCAGGCATCAGTTCATCTTTTGGAATTTTCTGAGTTTTTCCATCAACAGTTACTGCGAATGTATCATCTTCATCTTTTACTTCAACGTTTTTTATATGACCTGGAAATTTTGCTTTTAATTTCTTTGGATCAACAACACCGGTACAAGGTATACCAATTATTATTATCTTATCGCGATCTAAACCTTTTTCCTGAATTATTTGAACTATTGCTCTTGAATCACACCCTTTTACAACAACTCCAATTTTGCGTGTATCTGGTTCTTCCCCTTTACGAAGTGGAGGCTTTTCTTCAAGCATGGGAAAAACAGATAGGTTATGCACACACAAAGGTGAAAATATAAATTTCTCTGAATCATCAGGTTTATATGCAAAGCATGGTGTGGTCTGAAACCCATAGGTTCCTTTCTCATAACCTACAACGTATTTTACATCATCCCTTGATATAGTTTTTTTAACAGCGTCTTTAAGTTGATTATTGTCTACCATTTGTTCTCCCTCTTGAAATGTTGCATCGGCCCTAATTTTCTAATATCTTCAGTAACTTCCTTTACCACATCAGCAAATTTAACTCCCTCAGCAGCTGATACCCATGTCATTCTGACCCTATTTGGATCAATTCCAGTGTACTCAAGCAGTTTTTTCAAAACTGACATTCGGCGTCTTGCCAAGTAATTACCACGCTCGTAATGACAATCTCCAGGATGACAGCCGCCAATGAGTACTCCATCGGCTCCTTGCTGAAGTGCATTTATTACAAAAATTGGATTAACCCTACCTGAACACATTACCCTAATTACCTTCATATTAGGTGGATATTGTATTCTGCTTGTTCCTGCAAGGTCTGCTCCAGCATATGAACACCAATTGCATAAAAACCCTATTATGTTTGGTTCAAATTTTTCTTTCATTTTTCAGCCTCCAATCTTTTTACTTGCCTCCATTTTTTTAATCGGACCTAATTTCTCTAATTTTTTAATAAAATCATCAATTGACTTGGTTAGTTTAGCTGATTCTCCAGTTGAAAACCAATCTAGTTTAATTCTCTCAGGTTCAATATTTAAATCTTTTAACATACTCTTTAGTAATATCAGTCTTCTCCTTGTTTTGTAGTTACCATCATGATCGCATTCTTCAGGTGGACATCCTGCAACCATTACGCCCCAAGCTCCTTCATCCAAAGCATTTAGTACAAGTTCAGGTGCAACTCGACCAGAGCACATACTAACAATAATACTATATGGTGTTTTCACAATAGTCGGGGACTCACTTAATTGCATACCTGGAAATAGTGACCAGTTGCAACAAAATACTATCGCTCTCATTTCCTTGTTTTCTTTTAGTAAATCTGAAACCTTTTTATGAAGCTCTGGTAAAGTTATTTCACATCCTTCTTTTTGAGTAATCGCACCAGAGGGACATGCTGCTACACACAGGCCACAGCCCCTACATTCAACCTTATCAACAACAATTTTATTATCGTCCTTACCTACCTTTTCTATTGATAATGCATCATATTTACAGACAGGAACGCATACTCCACAAACACTACAAAGGTCTTCATCAATTTTAACAATTGTCCCTTCAACATCAAATCCTGCTTCTATTAGATCTGCTCTTGCATCTGTTAAAATTTCAGTAACAGGAACACCTGCAGAACAGTTATCACTACAATTTTTACAATAAAAACATTGGAATATTTTATCAACAATTTCTTGATTAGGTTCTATTTCACCATTGATCATTCCATAGATTAGCATTAGTTTTCCACGAGGAGTATCCGACTCCCAGTTTTGGGATTTAAATAGTGGGCACAGCTCGTAACAATAACCACATCTTATACATTTGTTAAGTTCACCTTCCCATTTCTTTAGTCTTTTGAAATTTCCTTTATTCTTATAATAAAATAATTTTCCAATTACTCCCATTGTTCTATCCCACCCTATATCTAAGATTTGTTGCACCAACCCAATCATCTGGTGCATCCTGAAGCTTATGTGGATTCAATATGTTATTTGGATCAAGTGCTTTCTTAATAGATCTCATTACGGGTAAAATGTCACCTCTGGCTTTTTTCCAAGCAGGTGCTTTTGATAACCCAATCCCATGTTCAGCTGATGTGACACCACCTATAGAGTGAACATAATCATATAATTCATCGATTACCTTCTCAGCATCTTTCCATTGGCTCTTTTTCTTAGGATCAAGCATGATCTTTGTATGAATGACTCCCGATCCACAGTGTCCATAAACAGCCATTATAACGTTATTTCTCTTAGCAATTTCATGAATTTTATTAGCTGTAACTGCAATCTTTGAATTTGGAACACCCATGTCATCTGCTAAATCTGTGCAGATAATTCCTTCTTTGTATTTGGATAGTGATGCAAACAGTTTTTTTCTTCCGCTAAATAATCTGGTTCGTTCTGCAATATCATAACTCATCTCAATTCCTGTACCATTGTGTTTTTCACATATCTTTTTCATTTTATCTAATTCGAAGTCAACTGCTTTTTTTACATTTCCATCAGCTTCAAACATTATAATTGCTGCAACCTCGGGTAATTTAAGATCCATTGCCTTGTTAACTGCAATAATCCCAATCTTATCCATCAGCTCCAACATGGATAATTGCGAGCCGCTTGAGATAATCTCAGAAATAGCATTGCCTGCATCCTCTAGTTTATCGAAATTTGCGACCCCTAGACATCGATACTTAGGAACTGGTCTGATTCCCATTGTTGCTTCAACAACAATACCGAGGGTACCTTCTGAGCCGACAATTAATCTCTCAAGTTGATATCCAGATGAATGAACCCTTGTATTTGAACCAAGGTTGACCAGTTTACCATTAGCAAGAACTACCTTCATTCCCATCACATAATCCCTTGTAGCACCATATTTAACAGATCTAACACCAGATGCATTAGCAGCAATCTCACCGCCAATCGTAGCTATTCTACTAGAAGCAGGTGCTGGTGGATAAAAAAGACCATAAGGTTTGAGAGCACGATTTAAATCATCATCAACAACGCCCGGTTCAACTCTAACAAGCATATCCTCGGGACTGATTTCAAGTATACGATTCATTTGTTTCATATCAAGAATTATTCCGCCATCAATTGGAACAGTATGGCCTGAGGTACCTGAACCTGCACCTCTTGGAATTACAGGAATTTTATTTTTGTTTGCATACCTTACAATTTTTTGGACCTCTTCAGTTGTTTTTGGTCTTACAATAACAGTAGCTAATGCTTGATGAACAGATGCATCCGACCCATAAACATAGAGATCCGCAATATTATCTGAGAGGTTTTTTTCTCCAACAATTTTTTTAAGCTTATCTATATCAATTTTCATACTTTCACTTCTTTTAATGGGCTTGGCCCCATTTTTTTAAGTTCATCTACAAACTCTGTTACAATATTTGCAAATTTTTGTCCTTCAGATGCAGAAACATATTCAAATTTTACCCTATTTGGATCAATTGCAAGTTCATCAAGGAGTTTTTTGAGAAGTTTAATTCTCCTATTTGTTTTGTAATTACCAGATTGATAGTGACAATCTCCAGGGTGACATCCCGCTACAAGAACACCATCTGCACCTTTTCTCAAGGCCTCAAGAATAAAAACAGGATCAACACGACCTGAACACATTACACGAATTGATTTTATATTCGGTGGATATTTAATTCTACTTGTACCAGCTAGATCTGCACCTGCATAAGAACACCAGTTGCATAAAAAACCAATA
>CAZHIY010000032.1:4954-13556 GCA_964533085.1 uncultured Thermoplasmatales archaeon
TACCTCTTGTTTTTATTTATTAAATCTTATTTTTTTATTTCTTTTAATACCATATTAATTGCTTTTGGAACAGCTTTTTTTATTTCTTTACTTAATTTTTCTCCAAATTCACATGGAATTTCTTTCATCATTATTCCTATGATTATTATCTCTTGAGGGATCTTATCCTCCCCCATTTTCTTTGCCACTTCAATAGCTTCAATCAATGAAACATCGTGAGGATTGCATGAATGCATTGTGGAGAAATCACCAAGAGGAATTCTTCTAACCTCTCCATCTTCGCCTTTATTTGTTTTTACGGCATCAACTATTATTGCTTTGTCATATCCTAGGATTAGTTCAAGTAGATTCATTCCTCCTGTCACTGCATCGTCTATAGTGATGTTTGGGTTGTTGATTTGTTTTTTTAACTCATTGGTTACATGAATTCCGACTCCATCATCACCCAGTATTTGGTTTCCTACGCCTAGGATTATTGTCTTCATTTTTTTATTTCCTCTACAAATTACGTCTTAATGTTTTGTACAATTTTTTGTTATTATCATAAATATTTACTTCTAATGGCATACCTCCAGGTAGTGTATGTGTAGCACATGCAAAACATGGATCATATGCCCGGAATGCCATCTCGACCATATTCAAGAGCCCATCGTTTACCTTTCCTTTCTTAATTATACCCATAGCTGCATCACGAATTGACATATTGATAGCACCTGAATTATTTGTAGTTGCAACAATCAAGTTAGCTTTCTCTATAAGGCCTTTTTTATCAAGTTTATAATGATGAATTAATGTTCCACGAGCAGCTTCGGTAACACCAATTCCCTCTCCAGGTTCACCAACAGGGTTTCTAATTTTTGTTGAAGTAATTTCAGGGTCTTTAACTAGCTCCATTGCTCTCTCTGTTGCATATAAAAGTTCAATAAGTCTAGCCCAGTGATATGCAAGTGTTGAGTTCACTGCTTTTCCACCAAGGGTTTCAAACATTTTTTTGTATTCTTTGTCAGCAAGTGGAGTAGCCATTCCTTCAGAAGCATTCAGTCGTCCTAATGGCCCAACACGATAAATTCCACTATCTTTACCATCTTTAAAGCCCTTCCATCCAACACTTTTTAGATAAGGGAATTTTATATATGACCATTCTTCAACGTGTTCAGCAACATATTTTGTATAATCTTTTACATCGAATTTGACTTTCTCTTTACCTTGTTGATCAGTTACTCTAATCTTTCCATCATAGAAATTTATTTTGTTGTTTTTGTCAACAAGTCCCATATTGTAGGTTTTTAATTGATAGGGATCGCTTAGAATGAGGTTCACATAATCCTTATTTTGCAATACAATATCATTAAATAATTTCAAAGTAAATTGTGCAAAATCAATACAGGATTTTGTCATTGTTTCAATATCTTTAACTTCATCTTTATTGAGACCTTTTGAAACTCCACCAGGTAGTCCACAAACTGGATGAGTTGCCTTACCACCAAGAATTGCTGTAATCTTCTGACCATATGCTCTATGCTTGATTACTTCCTTTCCGATTTCTAATCCCGCTTTCTCGATAACACCAAGCACATTTCTTTTTGCAGCGGGTGCATCAGGCCCAACTACAAAATCAGGACCACCGAGGAAGTAGAAATGAAGGATATGATCATAAATAAAATATCCGCAGTACATTAATTCTCTAAGTTTTTTTGCAGCTGATGGTGGATCAACATTAAATGCAGCATCTAGCGCTTTTGTTGCTGCAAAATGATGGGCGACAGGGCATACACCACAGATTCTGGATGTAATCTGAGGCATATCTTCTGCTCTTCTTCCCTGAGCAAAACGTTCAAAGCCTCTTAGCTCGGGGATTTGTAAATAAGCATTTACTACATCTCCTGTCCCATCTAGAAAAATGCTAATTTTTCCATGACCTTCAAGGCGGGTTATTGGATCAATAGTTATTGTTTTCATTTTTTCATCACCCTCCTATTGATAATGGCACTTGGCAGGGCATATTTATAAAATGTACCTATAGGGTCTACAATTTGCTCAATTAATTTCTCAACTTCTTCATCACTCATATTTTCTTCACCTTCAATTCCGAGAATAGAAGCAAGAGCTGACATCATCTTGGCTCCTTGATCAAGTGAGTTAGGAGTAGGTCCTCCACAACCAGTACAGGGCATGTTTGCATCAAGACAGCGAGCGTCACAACCTCCTCTTGTTGCTGGCCCTAGACAAATTACTCCTTGTTCCAAAAGACATTTTTCTTCCCATTTATCAAGTTCATAAATCCTTTTTATTTGCTTGATTTTTTTCTCAGATTTTTCAAAACGACATTCATCACAAACAGATTTTAATGGTCCAATAATTGAACCTTTTGGTGGTAATTTATTTTCAGCTATAGCACCAACAGCAGTCATTATCATATCAGGTGTTGGTGGACAACCAGGCAAAAAGTAATCAACATCAACAGTTTGATTAAGGGTTTTTACTGTGTCATAAAACTCTGGTAATGTAAGCGTTCCTTCTTTTACTTTTACAGAGGTTTTTGGAGTTAATTTTTTAGGATTATCAGTGGATGGATTATCAAGATAGGCAACGTTGAACACTTCTTCTCTATTAGCAACATTTGCAAGTCCAGGGATTCCACCATTGACTGCACAGGCTCCAAATGCTACCATTATTTTTGATTTCTTTCGGAGCAACTTTGCAATATGCTCTTGTTCTTCAGTTCTAATAGAACCGTTGAAGAAACATACATCAATTTGGTTATCCTTCATGGCTTCAACATCCTTGTATTTAAAATCCATGGCAACAGGCCAAAAAAGGATATCTGCAATAGCAACAACATCAAGTATTTTCTCATTTATATCAAGAACTGCAATTTCACATCCACCGCAGCTTGCAGCCCAGTAAAACGCAAGTTGCAGTTTCTTCTTTTTTCCGGCTTCTTTTTTATTTCCTTTTTTCTCCTTACTCATATAATCACCATTCTACGAATTTTAATCTTCTTTTTTTTCAAAAACCCCCTTTTTCTTAAGTAATAGGACTGGATCTACGGCATGGTCATCAAAACCACAACATTTGGGATCCAAACCTATCGCAACAGCTATAAGCTGAGAGTAGTAGTAAACAGGAACCTGTTTATAATTGTTATACATCTTTTCTGCCTCTTTTCCTCTTACGTCTAAATTAAATCTACAAAGAGGACAAGAAAGCATAATTGCATCTGCTCCTCTATCTATAGCAAATTTAGTAATTTTATAAGCTCGATTTGAAACAAGGTTTTTTTCTTCAATAGTATGATATGATCCGCAACATTCAATTTTAAATGGATTATCAATAACTTCAGCACCAAGTGCTTTAAGAAGATCATTCATAATAGTTGGTTCTTCTGCGTCATCAATTGCAACTTCTCGTGGACGAAGCAACATGCATCCATAATAGGGCATTAGCTTTAAGCCTTTCAATGGATTCTTCACCATTTTTTTAATAACATCAAAACCTATTTCATCTCTTAAAAACTCAAGAAAATGAAGTACCTTCACCGTTCCTTTATAATCATTCTCGCGATCCATGAATAAGTTTAAGGTTTCAAGATCATCAGGATTTTCTTTCATTCGCAAGTTAGTTTGTTTGAGAGTATTACAACACATATCACAAAGTGTAACAATTTTTTCTTCACCTTGGTCTTCTACATGAATTAGATTGCGTAAAGGAGCAAGGTGATGCATTAGATCATCATCGGTAAGTGATGCCACTACTCCGCAGCAATTCCAGTCTTCCATCTCTATCATTTCATGGCCTAAAGCATCCACTATTGCAAATGCAGACTGCTCAAGGTTCTTTGCAGATGTTTTAAGTGTACATCCGGGATAGTATAACAGCTTCATTTTTTCTAACCTACATTTTTTCTAAATAGACATACAAATGCTAGTTGAGGAATCGTTTCTTTTTCCTCTTTTGTAATTTTTGTAAATTTTGTTTTATCAATATTTTTTCTCAGAATAATCTGGCGTAATGCTTCCATAATTTTAGTAATGTTAATATCACGAGGACATCGTTCGGCACATGTGTAACATGCAGCACATAACCATATAGTCTTAGAATTCAGCACTTCTTTTCTGTCAAGTATAACATATCTTATTACTTCATCGGGAGAAAGATCCATATCATCAACAAATGGGCATCCAGCAGAACATGTTCCACACTGATAACAGCCAAATAGATTTTCACCACACAGCTCTTCAACTTCTTTAACTAGCTCACCCTTCTTTAGATTCATAGAATTAACATCAACGAATTTCTCTGTAACCTTGCTCATTTTCCAGCCTCCTCGTCAAGTAGAGCAGCTATCATCACATTGATTTGCTTACTGTTATATCCTTTCTGTTCAACAGCACTATTAAGACATGCTGCTGCACAAGAGCCGCAGCCTTTACATAAAGCTCTATTTACTTTAGCAACCATGCGAGTTGAATCTCTTGAATGAGGAACCAAATCAATAGCAGAATAGGCACAGGCTTCCACGCATGTTCCACATCCTCTGCATTTGTCTTCAATTACTTCAGATACGATACCCTCACCCTTCATCCTTTCCTGTGCAATTGGAATAGCAGCACGAGATGCAGCACCTTCTGCCTGGGCAATCGAATCAACCAAATTCTTTGGATAATGTGCAGCACCACACATATAAACCCCAGATGTTGAAAAATCAAGAGGTTTGATTTTTGCATGTGTTTCAATGAAAAATCCAGCAGAATCAACTGGCACTTTTAGCATATTTTTCAGTTTTTCCGTTCCTGATCCTCCTTCAGTATTTGCAGTTAAGACAACAAGATCAGCCGGGAGTGTCATTTCTTCGTTTAATATATCATCATAAACCTTAATTTTCATAGGTCCGTTTTTTGGATCCTTTTTATCTAAAATCACCTCTGGTTTTTTATCACCAGGATAGCGAATAGCAATAACATGATAATTCTTCAAAACTTCAGCATAATATTCTTCTTCCTCTTTACCAAAAACTCTCATATCACGATAAAGAAGATAGATCTTTGATTTTGGATATTTCTGTACAATTAATTTAGCATTTTTAATAGATACTCCACAACCAACCCTACAACAATATGGTCTTTCTTCATCCATAGCCCCTGCGCAATTAACAATTACTACATCTCTGGGTTCTTCAAGATTGTTGTCTTTCAATTTTGTTTCAAGTTCTGTTTGAGTCAAAATATTTGTATTTTTTCCATATTGATATTTACCTTTTAGATCAATTTCCTTAAATCCTGTTGCAACAATTATTGTTCCAAACTCAATTTCTTTCTTTTTTCCTTTCTGTTTAACTTTTCCTTTATAATTTCCAATATAACCATCCAATTCACTTAGTTCTGAATCGGCCATAACCTTAATTTTCTTATTTTTTGTAATTTTCTCAATCATTGGGTTTATGATGTCTTCTGCCTTGGTATCAGATGGAAACATAGAATGAAGATTCCTAAGTCTACCACCTAGCTCGGATTCTTTTTCTAAAATAATTGATTCAATTCCCATATCAGCAAGAGCAAGGGCTGCTTTCATTCCTGATACTCCGCCACCAATGATTAAGGTTTTTGGATAAATTGAAAACTCCTCTTCACTGAGTGCTTGAAGGTGCCTTGCTTTTGCAACAGATGATCTTACCAGGTCTATTGCTTTTTTTGTTGCGGCATCCCAGTTATCTGAATGCACCCAGGAACAATGATTACGGATATTTGCCATTTCAAAGAGGTATTTATTAAGTCCTGCTTCCATCAATGTATCTTGAAAGAGTCCGCCATGAGTTCGAGGTGAACATGCAGCAACAATTACTCTGTTTAATCCTTTCTCCTGAGCAGTTTCTTTAATTTTTTTACAGCTATCCTCCGAACACACAAACATCATATGATCGCAATATTCAACATTTGGAAGTTTCTTTGTCTCCTCAGTTACTTTTTCAACATCAAGATAATTTGCTATATTTTTACCACAATGACAAATAAAAACACCTATGCGGGGTTTCTCATGTGAAACATCACGCTCTGGTGGGAAATCCTTACCAATATGTTTTTCTCTATCTTTTATTGGAGCAATAGCTTTTGCAGCAGCTCCACTTGCCATAGAAACACTATCTGGAATATCCTTTGGACCTTGTATACAACCAGCCAGAAAGATACCTTTTTTTGTTGATTGTATCGGGTCTGTCAAAAGTGAGTCTTGTTTGAAAAAACCATTTTCATCAACCTGAATTCCAAGTGCATCCCCAACTCTTTTATTATCCTTATTAGGTATTATTGCAGTTGATAATACTAACAAGTCAACACTGTTCTCTTCAATTTTTCCAGTTAATGTATCTTTATATTTGATAGTAATACTTTTATCTGGATTTTCATAAACAGATGAAGGCCTTCCTCGGATGTATTTTACACCTAAATCTTTGGCATGATCATAATACTGCTGAAAATCTTTCCCATACGCTCTTATATCCATATAATAGATAGTAATATCAATATCTGGATTGGCTTCTTTTGCAATAGAAGCCTCTTTTGTTGCATACATACAACATACTCTTGAACAATATGGAAAACCAAGCTGTTCACTTCTTGAACCTACACATTGTATCCAGCCAATGCTCTTTGGTAATTTAGCATCTGAAGGACGACGAACTTTGCCCTCAGTAGGACCAAAAGAAGAAAGTATTCTTTCAAACTGTAGGGCTGTAATTACGTTATCGTACTTTCTATATCCATATTCTTTTCTCATCTCAGTTGGTTCAAAAAGCTCGAAACCTGTTGCAACAATAACAGCCCCAACATTCACTTCAATTTCTTCTGATTTTTCAAGAAATGAAATGGCCTCAGGCTCACAAACTCGATCACATGAGCCACAGCTAATGCAATTATCATAATCAATTGTATAAACAATAGGGACTGCCTGTGGAAATTCAATATAAATAGCTTTTCGTGTTGAAAGTTTTTCATCAAAAGGATTTACTACTTCAACTGGGCAAACCTCAGCACAATCATCACAACCTGTACATTTGTCAGGATCAACATATTTGCTCTTACGCCAAATATTAACTTTGAAATCTCCAGGTTTTCCTTCTAAAGAATTCACGTCAGCATATGTAATTAGTTCTATGTTAGGATGCCGAGAAAGTTCAACCATTTTTGGTGCAGCAGTACAAATAGAACAATCGTTGGTGGGAAAAGTTTTATCAAGTTTTACCATTGCACCACCAATTGTCGAGGTTTTATCAATAATTACTACCTTGTATCCTTTATCTGCAACATCGAGAGCTGCTTGCATCCCAGAAATTCCTGCTCCAATAATGAGCACATCGCTTTGTATAATTCGTTTTTCTCCCTTTTTTGATCTCTCTGTTACAAACTTAACTGTACTTTCAAGCTCTGGCATTGATTTATTCTCAATTGTTTCTTCAGGCTCATCATAAAAATAGTCATCCTGCAGTGGGATTCCAAGATCATGGTCTATTTTCTTATCGTAGCTCTTTAAGGGCATTTTTTCCTGCCTCTAAACCTCTTTCAAAGGCTTTTATATTAAGTTCTGTAAATCTTTTAGGAACACTATCAATAACTGATTCCTTTACAGCTTCAGGTTTTAATAATTCAAAAATACTAGTGAATGCTCCAACTATCACAATGTTTGTTACAATTTTATTACCAAGCTCTTCAGCAATTTGTTGTGCATGAATCTTATAGAGTGGTCTTCCAATATCATGTTTTTTTACAAGATCCGGGTCTACAATAATTACTGTATCATCTCTTATATCCTCACGGTAAGAGTCAAATGATTCTTGAGACATAGCTACAAGATAATCAACACCAGTAGGTCGAGGATATCCTATTTTTTCGTCTGAAATAATAATCTCAGATCTGGCTGCTCCACCTCGCGCTTCAGGGCCGTATGATTGGCTCTGTACAGCATTATAATTCATAAACACAGAAGCAGCTTTTCCTATGATAAAACCAGAAAGAATAACTCCTTGTCCTCCAAAACCACATATCCTTATATCCTTCTTCATTTCTTTCCCCCCTTGGGTTTGGATTCTTTTTCCTTTAATCTATCAACAAGTTTCTCATATGATTCAAAAAAACCAGGTTTTTGTATATCTTGGAATACCCCTAATGGTATCTTGTCCTTAACTTCCTCTTTTTCTTTTTCACTTCCATATTTCATTATTTTTTCTAAGTCCTCTTTTAAAATTGTGTTGTTATCATACCATGCCCAATGTTTTTTGATATCTCCAAGTTTATTACGTCTACCATATGCAGTAGGGCAGGGCGCAAGAAACTCTAACAAAGAAAAACCTTTCTTTTCAATACCCTCTTTAATTGATTTAATTGGTTGGTAAGGATGAGACACTCCCCATCGTGCCACATAATTTGCTCCTAGTGCACATGCAAGATTGCATATGTCAAAAGGATGCTCTATGTTTCCATATGGAGCAGTCGTTGCAATACTACCTAATGGCGCTGTGGGAGCAAGCTGTCCACCAGTCATTCCATAAGTGAAGTTGTTTATCATTATTACAGTCATGTCAATGTTTCTTCTTGCGGCATGAATGAAATGA
>CAZHIY010000033.1:0-2218 GCA_964533085.1 uncultured Thermoplasmatales archaeon
ACAAAGAAGGAATAGTACCATCAGGGTCTGTTGCACTCACATCAAATTCAAGATATTCATCTTCTAAGACGAATTTATCACCAGGACAAGAAATTTCTGGTGGACGATTCACATTATTGACCGTTATATCAACAACACAGGAATCGTCAAGAAAACCATCAGTAGCAGTAAAAGTCACATCATAATTTCCAGACTGAGAATAAGATGGTGTCCAACTAAACGTACCAGTACCATCACCATTATCAACAAAACTAGCACCAGAAGGCAAATCCTCAGCAGACAAAGAAGGAATAGTACCATCAGGGTCTGTTGCACTCACATCAAATTCAAGATACTCGTTTTCATCTACAGACTGAGAACCGGGACACGTGATCTCAGGTGCCAGATTAACATCATAAACGGTAATATCAACAGTACACGTATCATATAAATCTCCATCGCTTGCATTAAAAGTCACATCGTAAGAACCTGACTGTGTATACGTTGGTGTCCAACTAAACGTTCCGGTACCATCATTATTATCAGTAAAATTTGCACCAGATGGTAGATTCTCAGCAGTCAAAGAAGGAATAGTACCATCAGGATCAGTTGCATTCACATCAAACTCAAGAAGCTGTCCTTCGTCAACAGACTGAGAACCAGGACATGTAATCTCCGGAGGTTGATTTTCAATATCGCCACATTCAATCCAGAAGCTGATAATGCCATAAGGATTAGCAGACTTAGAATAACTAGAATTCATTATCATATCTTGTACAGGATTATCATCTGAATCATAGAGAATTACCGAATTATATTCACTATCATTGACCTCATCAGTATCCCATGAAATTGTTATTGTTGTTGATGAACTACCAGTCCACCATGCAGTAAAATTCCAAATCTTGTATGTATCAGGGTAATGCTTAATTTCTTGAAGTAACTTATCATATGGACTTGATAGTTCAGTTGTAAAATATGCATCGATATAAGGTGGTATACCTGGTGGAGGATTTGGCGTATCATAGCTATCTTGACCATCTGAACCATCAGATGCCTCTCCAAATATAATGTAATCGTTTTTACCTCCGGGTTCATCAAAATCAATTGTAACATCCCAGTTAATAGCTCGTTCATTATCTGTAATTATGTCTACTTTTTTCAAGGTACTTGTATCTAATTCATAATTTGTTTTTTCAGTAGATATCTGTTGATTCACATTTATATGAAAATACGTAGAAGGATACTGTAATGTACAATTGTAGTAAGCATACATCCAATAGGTATATCCGGGATCGAGATAATCAGTAAATCCATAGTTTTGACTACTTCGGCTCCAATTATAGACAAATCCAAGGATGATTGGATCACCACCAGAAGTTGCTTCTGTCCAAGTATAAGAGCTTTCTTCATATAGTATTATGAGATCATTTTTATAATAGGAATTACCATCAGGTGAACCCATTGCATTCCATTCAATCTTCAGATTAGTAATGTTTTCTCCGCGTGTAAAAGCACTAATGTTTTCTGCCCAGAGCTCACATTCATGATAAGCATACATCCAATACCCATATCCAGGAGCGAGAACCGAAGTTAATCCTGAACCCCATTTTTGATCATCTCGGCTCCAATTATAGATAAATCCTAATAGAATCGGATCACCACCAGAAATAGCTTCTGTCCAGGAATATCTTGATCCATCGTACCAAACGAAGAGATCATCTTTATTAACATCTTGATTGAATGGTATTGAGACAAAGTTCCATTTCAGCAACATATTAGTTATAACAAGTTCTTGAACCATTTCAAACTGATAGGTAGCAGATTCGATGCTATTACCTTCAGTATCAATTGCCCAAATAGTATAGTTGTAAATACCAACTATAGAGTAGTTATTATAATAATAATACTCGTCGCCACCATTTTGAATCATTGAAACATTTATTGGTGTAAATCCAAGTGGACCATTAATACTAACTTTTACTGAATTTACATTGATATTATCAGTTACAGTAACTGTTACGTTGACATAGTTATCAACAAGCTGGGGATCGGGATTTGCATCAATATTTGATATTAATGGATTATCATTATCAGTCACAACAATGTTATAAAGACCACTAGTATCAGAAAGACCCTCAGCATCAAAAACCTCCAAATCATAAGTATGATCAGCATCACTACCAGTAGGAGCAGTATAATTAAACTCCCAACGAGACTGAAGACCATTCCACTCCAT
>CAZHIY010000033.1:2318-10750 GCA_964533085.1 uncultured Thermoplasmatales archaeon
GTCACCCACAAAGCAACCGTATCACCAGTACCAACACCAACATTACCACTATCACCAGTAATCACCGGAGGATCATCATCAGTAACCACAATATTATACGTAATACTAACATCAGAAAGACCCTCAGCATCATAAACCGTCAAATCATAAGTATGATCAGAATCATCATCAGTAGGAGCAGTATAATTAAACTCCCAACGAGACTGAAGACCATTCCACTCCATAGACTGAGCACCACCACTATCAATATCAACATAAGCACTAACAACACCAATATTATCAGAAGCAGTCACCCACAAAGCAACCGTATCACCAGTACCAACACCAACATTACCACTATCACTTATTATTGTTGGATTGTCATTATCAGTTACAGTTGCAGATAATTCAGCGGTATAATTTGCATTAGGAACAATTGCATTATCCATTGCATAAAAATGATAAGTTAAATCACTAATACTATTTCCATCTAATGTAATAGTTTCTTCAAAATAATTTCCTCCAGTAATATTCATTGTATCATTACTTGAAAGACTCCCATGGGACCAATTTACTTTTACAGTTAAATTTTCAGCATCAAAGAGATTATCTATAATTGTTGCATTAAATGTAAATGAATCCCCAGTTGTTCCAGAGGCAGGAGAATTATCAGTTATCTCTGGTGGATCCTGATCAACAAAACAGACAATTTGGAAATTTTGAGGAACAAGAGCTGGAGATGTATAGGTATAATTATTATTTATTAACATATTTGAAACTGCAACAGATGTTTGATTGTATAATATTATTGAATCATATTCACTATCGTTTACCTCATTGTAATTCCAAGAAATCGTAATTGTTGTAGGTGATGAATAATCTTCGGGAACCCATTGAACAGAGAAATTCCAAAATTTATATGTATCAGGATAGTGTTTAATTTCCTGTAGCAATTTATCATAGGGACTTGAAAGATTAGTAGTGAAAAATCCATCAATAAAAGATGGAATACCTGACGGAGGATTTGGTATATCATAACTATCCTGACCGTCAGAAGCATCAGTTGCTTCACCAAAAACAATATAATCAGTTGTACTACCTGGTTCATTAAAATTAATCGTTGCATCCCAAGTAGTATCTCGTTCTGGATCATCTAACGGTGAATTTTTTTCAATTAACGAATCCTCACTATTAATTAGATTGCGGTTTAATAAGAATGAATTGTTATTAATTTGGTTTACATTCATTGTTGCTACTGCAAAATTTGAGACAATTAATCCTATAGCAATTATGATAGTCGTGAATACCAGCTTATTTTTATAACTAGTTTCATATACTCTAAATTTTCTTTTTGTCATTATGAATTTCCTCCCTCTAATCGTGGTTTAAATTTATTATTTATTAAAGTTACTATAATTATTGTACATTTATAAATCTTTTGCAATTTATTAATTTTATAAAAAAAATATGTTAATTATAATTGGCTTAAAAATAAAAATGAACAATAATTTTATTTTTTTCTCAAAATATCATTTATTCTCTTCATCAAATCTTCTCCATTAAAGGGTTTTTCAATGTAATCATCACCTAAAAAACCACCTGCATTTTTTGCAATTCTATCCGTTCTAGCTGTAAGAAATATAACAGGAATATTCTTCCAAGAAAAATTTTCTTTTAATCGGTTGTATACTTCCCAACCATTCATCTCAGGCATCATTATATCCAATAATATCAAATCTGGAATTTGATTTTCTTTTAATAATTGAAGACATTGTGTACCGTCGTTTGCACCAATAACTTCATACTCATTGTCTGAGCTTTCTAACACATATTTAACTGTTGATATTTGATCGGGATCATCATCTACTACCATAATTCTTATCATAACTCATCCCAATTTTTATTTTTGAATATTTCTATTTCATATATATTTTTTTGCTATAATTTATTATTATTTTTATATTGCGGTTTAGGAAGAGTAAAATTTATGGTTGTACCTTTTAAATGTCCAAGGCTTTCGGCCCATATATGACCTCCGTGTTTTTCAACAATGCGCTTACAAATAGTCAAACCAAGACCTGATGACTCAAAATCATGTCTAGATTTATCAACCTTATAAAATTCATCAAATATATGGTTTTTTTGTTCTTCATTTAAACCGATGCCCAAATCCTTAACAGATATTTTTATGAATTTTCCCGCATCCCATGCATCAAATGTTATAATACCACCATTTGGACTATATTTAACAGCGTTTGTTATAATATTATCAAACAGCTCACCTAGCCTTAGTTTATCTGCACTAACAATAATTTTTTCATTTAAATTTTTAATAATTTCTATATTATAATCTTGTAAGATTGTTTTATTTTTTTCAATAGCGCCATTAACCTCATCAGCAAGATTAGTATTACTTAATATAAACTCTGTATTTGGGGAACTTAGTTTTGCTAGTTCAATTGTTTTGATAACAAGATTCTTCATGAAATCGACATTTCTCATTACAATATTTATCTGATCCTGTGTTTGATTATCAGAAACTTGATTCTTTATAAGAGGCAGTAGATTAGTAATTGGTGTCAAGGGATTTTTTAAATCATGGCCAAGTTGATTTATAAACTCATCTTTTTGTTTTAACAATTTATTTATTTCAACTGTTCTCTCTTCAACTTTTCTCTCAAGCTCCTGGTTCATTGATTTTAATTTCTCATGTGCATCATGAAGCTCTTTTTCTGCTTTCTTTTGCTCGGTAATATCTCTTAATATAGCTTGCATTCCTATTATCTTGTTAGCCTTTTTCAATAAACTAGCACGTGCTTCAGCTAAATGATGAGATCCATCCTTATGAATCCATTCAAATTCAAATGATTTTTGTTTGTTCCCTCGTAGTAATGACCCAAAGAGTTTTAGATATTTAGGAATTTCTCTCTTACGCATAGTTGGAAGTTCAGTAATATGTTTACCTACGATGTCTTCTTTAGAATATCCTGTTAAATTTGTAAAGGCAGGATTACATGAATTAACTATACCTTTTATATTTACAGTTACCATCCCATCTGGTGCAAGTTCGACAATATTTCTATAATTTTCCTCAGATTCTCTTAGTTGTTGATCTGCTAATTTTCGCTCAGTAATATCTCTTGCTATACCTTGAATAGCATAAGGTTTCCCGTCACGAAAAATTAGTGAACTAATTGATTCTACATAAATATATTCACCATTTTTTCGTCTTAATTTGAATTCTCGTATACTTTTTTGATATCCATTTTTTTTAATTTCTCTAATAACATTAAATGCTTTTAATAACTGTCCACTATCAAGTAAAGATGAAAAACCTAGTGATTTTATATCTTCAACGTTATATCCTAGTAGTTCTAATGCTGCTTTATTTGCATCAATAAATCGACCCCTGAAATCACATATGTATACCAAATCCATTGAACCATCAAATAATGAATTATATCTCTCTTCAGCATCCCTAAGTCTGATCTTTGCTTCTTGAGTTTCAGAAATATCCTTAATAACTGCCTGGATACCAGTAATTTTATTGTCAATCTTTATTAAACTAACAAAAAGCTCTCCTGTACAAAGTGTACCTGATTTATTCATCCAATTAAATTTAAAGGGTTTTGGTACATTCCCCCTAATAATTGATTTAAAAAATTTCAAATATTTTGGGATTTCTCTCTTAAGTAAAGTTGGGAGATGTACAATATTTTTACCAATCAACTCAGATTTGGAGTACCCTGCCATTTTTATAAAAGCTTCATTACAAGATGTAACTATACCTCTTGTATCAACAGTAAAAATTCCTAGAGGGGCCTTTTCAATCATAGTTCGATGCAGTTGTTCAGATTGAGAAAGGATTGCTCGTGTATTTTTCTGATCAAGAACATGCGTTGCATGTTCAAGAGAATGTGATATATGAAGTGCAAGATTCTTTACAGAGGGTATAAAATAATTATGAAGCATCGTTGAACTCATTGCAAAAGCACCAATAATTTTGCCATCAAGTATCAAAGGCGTTGCAACATGAACGTTTTTATCCAACTTGATAGTTTTAGAAACAATAAAAGCAAGTTTTTTAGGTAAAGTCTCCTCTAATAATTCAATTATTTTAAAATTTACTGTTTTATTTTCGTATATTACCTGGCTGTAAATTTTTGATTTCTCAAGTGATATTTCATAATTTTTAATTTTATAACCAGAAATTTTTTCTGCATTTTTGAATTTTTTTATATCGCTAGATGTACCCGTAATCCCAAGTTTTTTACCATCTTCAGATAATAATAAAATGCTACCGGTGTATTTATCAGATTTTTTAAATTCATTTATAACGATATCAATAATTTCTTCATTCGTCAAATCACCATGTAATCTTGTAGATACCTTTTCTGTAAAATTAATTATTTCCATTAGATCAGAAAATACCTTGTAATCATTCTCTGATGTGTCCTTAACAAAATTATTAAAATCTAATATTTCATTTTTTGTTTTAATAGAATAATCATCAGAAATATTTTTACCATTTGATTTATCCAGCTCTAACTCTTGTTTTGTTATTGGTGTATTAGACTTCAGTTTCCCAAGTTTTTCTTCCTCTTTTAATAATTGAACAATATCAGGATCATTAGTCATTTCTTACACAACCAAAAATATTAGTAATGAGATTATTCATATAATGAAAAATATATATATTTTTTAGATTAGAACCAAATGGTTTAAGGTTCAACATACATCCCATCCTCACGTTATAAATACATTTAGCATATAAAATCCTTTTTAACTATACTGTATTTCAATATTTATAATGAAAAACTTTTTATTTAAATCTCTTATTATATTATTTGGGGAGGTAATAGAAAATGATAAATAAAAAAATTAGAAAAAGTTTGGCTTTTACCATAGCAATCCTGTTTATTGGTATTTGTATTATTCCAATAAGCAGTAGTATAGCAATAAATAAAAATATTGGTATTTTAGGAAATGCTTTTGGAAATATGCTATACGTTGGTGGAAGTGGAGGCGGAAATTATTCAACTATTCAAGAAGCTATAAATGATGCAACTATTGGTGATATAGTATTTGTTTTTGATGATTCATCACCGTATCAAGAAAACATTCGAATAAATAAACAAATATATGTAATTGGAGAAAATAGAGATACAACAACCATTAATGGGGTTAGTGGACAGGATCATGCTGTTCGGATATCTTCAAAAAATGCTGAAATTAATGGATTCACAATAATTGGAGCATCAGGAGATCAAGATGGTATCGCAGTTTATCCACTCATGGAAGAGATCCTCATCACAAACAATATAATAAAAGACAGTTCCTATGGTATTTTCCTACAGGCAACTAGTACGCGAATAACAGTTTCTGATAACATAATATCAAATAATGAATTTGAAGGAATATTATTACAAGAATCCGACCGTAATATCATATCTGGAAATACTATAATTGGAAACGGTGATTTTGGTATTTCTCTTGAGACAATTAGCAATCAAAACGAAATTCTTGATAACATAGTTGAGGATAATTTTGCTGGAATACAAATTGCTGGTGGAAGTAGCCAAAATACAATCAGTGGTAATCAAGTTTTAAACAATGAACGAGATGGAATCAAAATCGAAGGAGTAATAACTACGACTAATGAAATATTTGGAAATAACATAACCGGTAATAATGCTGGTATGAAGGTAAGTGGTGGTAAAAATAACATATACAGTAACAATTTCAAGGAAAACAGTATGGAAGGTTTATATCTTATAGGCAGTAATGAAAACATAATTGAGATGAACAATTTCATAGACAATCGTAAAAATGCACGATTTTTAGTATCTTTTCGTAACACTTGGGACTCAAATTATTGGGATGATTGGATAGGGATTAGGTTTGATTTACCATTATTCAAAATGTTTCCAAAGACCATTCGTGGTTTTACTCTACCCAATTATGATATGAATCCTCAAGAAGAGCCGTATATCATATAATCTACTAATTTCTTTTTTTTTTTCAAACCTTTTGCTGTTGTATTGCTTCTAGTTTCTTTAGTTCAGTTATATCTCGAGATATACCCATCGATCCAATTATATTTCCCTCATTGTCAAAGCGCGGGAGCTTTGTTACAGAAACCCATTTTTCACTTCCATCAACAGATGTAAGTCTTTCTACTTTGTTAATAATAAATTTACCTGTCCTCATTATTTCTTCATCATCTTCAAATACTTTCCTCGCTTCTTCGTCTGGTAGAAAATCAAAATCTGTCTTACCCATCATATCTTCAGGTTTTACATTTGATCTTGCAGCTTTTGCTTTATTTACCATTACAAATTTATTTTCCTCATCCTTGAAATAGATTGAATCTGGAATACTGTCCATTAATGTTTGGAGAAGACCATGTTCACGAGCAAGCTTAATTTCGGTCTGCTTTCGCTCACTTATGTCTCTTATTACAAGCACAAAATTATCAATCTCATTTTCTTTTTTTACAAGGAAAAATGAACTTAATTCTACAGCGATAATACATCCATTACTATTTGTGATTTCAGTTTCATTACTTGTTGCAATCCTTTTTGATAAAAGTTCTTGAAATTGGTTTACAAAAATTGATAATGATTTTGGAGTTAGAAACCCCATACTTAGAAAATTATTACCAATCATTTGTTCTTCATTAAGACCCAGCAATTCAAGTGCTCTATTATTTACATCTTGAATTTCTCCACGAGCATCAAGTACAATCATACCATCTGTTGTATATTCAAATAAACCTTCATATTTTTCTTCACTTTCTTTTAATTTTTTTTCTGCTTTTTTACGTTCTGTTATATCTTTTATAACACCGATAGATCCTGTGATTTCTCCAGAATTATTTTTAAAAACACTTAAAGAAATATCAATATCTATCAATTCTCCATTTTTCTTGAAAATTTTTGTTTCTAATTGCTGTTGACCACCTGTATCTTTAATATTTTCTACTCTTATTTTAGACCATTCATTTGGTGGATAAAGCATAGAAAAAGGTTTATTTCTTAAATCATCTTGGTTCATTCCTAAAAGGGTTTCTGTAAATTTATTCCAAGAAACGATACATTCTCTCTCATCAGTAAGCATTATTGCTACAGCTGAATTATCAAAGATGTATCTGTAACGTTCCTCTGAACATCTTAAATTCTCTTCTGCATCCTTTCGCTCTGTAATATCCCAGATTAGAGCAAGCATAACAGGTTTTCCTTCTATTTTAAATAATGAAATACTTATGGATACAGGAAATTGAGTGCCATCTTTTTGAATATTTATTGATTCAAAATTCATTCCACCTTTTGACAATATTTCCTCCCTTAGTTCAAACCAACCGGCTGATTCTGGGAAGATATTTGAAATATTATTATTTATTAAACTGTCCCAATCATGTTGATATAATTCACAAGATTTTTGATTTGCTTCTAAAATTTTTCCATCAATTTCTATTAAAAATGCAGCAGCATTAACTGATTCAAATATAGTCTTATATTTTTCATCAAGGTTTTTAACATTATATTGTTCTTCCATGAAGCATCCCAATCTTGCATCCCATTTGGGCATTATTTAAATTTGTTAAATTTGAATACATTGCAATTATATAAATTTACTTTTTAGTCAATAAACGATAAATTTTTATATTTTTGAAAGCTCATCTTTTAATTCATTTATTACAGGTACAGGTGTTGGATCAATTTTTCTAAGTATCGCAAGGTAGCAACTGATAAAATCTCCAAGATACATTGCATACATCATTTTTGATAGTCGTTTTTTACCCTTTACTTGGATTTCTATTACATCAGCTGCAACGCTTTCATAGAGTTTTTTCATGAAATTGAGACGTTTAGACATATAGATTGTTTCTATTTCATCATCTCTAAACAAAATACATGTGAATTTTTTTGTTACTTCTGGATTCATAGACCAACCAACAATGTCGTTATGGTTACATTCTGAGACTTCGTCATATCTGCAAACTACCTTACTATTTTCATTTAACTGTGTGCACCATCTCTTTGCTATTGGTGAATAAATGTCAAATCCATATACTTGAGGAGTGGTACTAATTAATTTTTTTGCCATTTGTTTGGATAAATTGTCTTTTTCAGGTATCTCTTTTTTATTATGATTCCTAAATTCTTGTGCAATAGAAGTGGTTTCATCAATCTCTGAATCTAAATCTAATTTTATAATTCTAATTTGTTTCAAACCATATAATGAGGAAAATAACATATATCCTGTTGCTGCTCTTGGTGGTAAATCTGGTGGTATTTTTATATGTGAAATATCTCTTTTTTCACAAAATTCTTTTAGTTTTCCCCCAGAAGAGATTCCAATAATTTTACATCTTTTTTGACAACCATGTTTAAATGCGCTAAGAGTTTCCTCTGTGTTTCCTGAGTAGCTCTGAGATATCAGAAGTGTAT
>CAZHIY010000033.1:10760-13521 GCA_964533085.1 uncultured Thermoplasmatales archaeon
TGTATTTTTATTAGCCCACTTAGGAAGATCATACTGTCGATTTACATAAATGGGTATCTCAAGTCTATCTCTAAGTAAGCTTTGCACTATATCGCCTGAGATTGCAGATCCACCCATCCCACTAATAATAATATTGTCAATTTTAAAGAAGCTTTCCAGTTTTGAATATTCCACGATTTTCTTGGACTCTTTAATTTGTTCTGGAAAACTAGCTACTTTTTGAAGCATATCAGATTTATCTATTTCTGAAATTGCCTTTAAATCATCTAACATAAACAATCAACCTGTGTCCAATCCCAAACTGGGCTATGTAAAAGCTGGTAACTATATAGACATTTTCATTTTAGTGCAAATACTTAAAAGGTAAATATTTATCTTATTCATCTATGATAATTACTCGTCAGAAAAAATTCGAAGATATCCTTTGTTCTATTGAAAATGGACCTGTTTTTCTAGTAGGATGTAGTGAATGTGCAACATTATGTCATACAGGTGGTGAAGAAGAAGTTTTAGCAATAAAAAAGGAATTTGAGAAAAAAAATATAAAGGTTTCAGGTTGGGTAATTCTTGATCCGGCATGTCATTTTTTAAATGATAAACGTCTCCTGAAAAATCATAAGGATGAAATTAAACAAGCAGAAAAAATTCTTGTACTTGCATGTGGTAATGGTGTTCAAACTGTTTCGGAAATCATTGATACTGCTGATGTTATATCTGGTACAGATACATTATTCTTAGGCGAAATTAAACGTTTAGGTGATTTTCAAAAAAGATGCTCTCTGTGCGGGGATTGTATCCAAGATTTGTTTTGTGGATTATGCCCCATTTCGCGGTGTCCTAAAGAAATGTTAAATGGGCCCTGTGGCGGATCTATTGATGGAAAATGTGAGATCAGCACTGATTTAGATTGTATATGGGACATTATTTATTCAAAACTGAAGAAAAAAGGTCAGTTGTATAGATTAAAAGAAATCAAGAAACCTAAGGATTGGTCTAAATCTACAGAAATGAGGAGGATTCTTTAAGATGGGATTTCGAAGTAATTTAGAAAAAGTACTTTCTGAGGGAAAATTTGCGGTTACTGCGGAAATTGGACCTCCAAAAGGATCCAATCCTAATACAATTATTGAAAAAGCTGATAATTTAATAGGTTGTGCTGATGCATTTAATATTACTGACAATCAAACTGCTGTTGTTAGAATGTCCAGCTTAAGCGGTTGTCTTATATTACTAAAAATGAAATTAGAACCAATTATGCAAATATCTTGTAGGGACAGAAATAGGATAGCTCTTCAAAGTGATGTTTTAGGTGCCTCAGCTATTGGTGTTAGAAATATACTTTTTATTACTGGGGATCATCAGTCATTTGGAAATCATCCAGATGCAAAAGGTGTTTATGATTTAGACTCAATTCAGCTTATTCAGATTGTAAAAGATATGAGAGATATTGGTATTTTCCAGAGCGGGGATAAGATTCTTGCTGGCAATCCTGATATTTTCATTGGGGGAGTAGCTAATCCTTTTGCTGATCCTTTTGAGTTAAGGGCTGATCGTCTTGAAAAGAAAATTGAAGCAGGTTCAGATTTTATTCAGACTCAGAGTGTTTTTAATCTAGATAAATTTAATATTTGGATGGATGAAGTTAGATCAAGAGGTCTTGACAAAAGAGTCCATATTCTTGCAGGTATAACACCGCTTAAGTCTCTTAAGATGACTGAGCGTATGAAGTTTCACGTTCCAGGTGTTGATATTCCAAATGATATTTATGATAGGATGAAAAAAGCAACAGACCCGAAAAATGAGGGATACAATATTGCTCATGATTTAATAATTGAAGTTAAAAAATTAAAAGGAATTCATGGTATTCATATTACTGCTCTCTTTTGGGAGGATATTATTCCAAGACTTGTCGATGAAACTGGTTTATTTCCAAGATCTTAATAGATTAGTTAAACAGTAAATTATGTATATTCCTTTTCTATAGCCAATAAAAAGTTTTGGGGGATCTTTCATTATGGCTAAAAACAACATGAAAAAAATATTGGTAACAGGTGCTGTTGGGCAAATTGGTTCTGAATTAACACTTGCTCTTCGTAAAATATTTGGCAATGATAATGTAATTGCATGTGGTCGGAAGACTAAACCAAGTGATGAACTATTGAATTCAGGACCTTTTGAATTTATTGATATAACAAATAGAGAAACTGTTGAAAAGGTTGTTATGAAATATGATATCGATACTATCTATAATATGGCAGCAATTTTATCTGCTATCGGTGAAAAAAAACCCCTCCTTTGCTGGAATGTTAACATTAATGGGCTTTACAATATAATTGAGATTGCCCATGAATATAATATGACTCGGGTGTTTGTACCAAGCTCTATTGCTGTTTTTGGTCCTGAGACACCAAGAATAAATACTCCACAGGAAACAGTTCTGAAACCGAAAACAATGTATGGAGTTACAAAGGTTGCTGGAGAACTTTTATGTGATTATTATTTTAAGAAATTTGAAATAGATGTTAGAGGTCTTAGATATCCAGGAATTATCAGTAGTGAAACATTACCTGGTGGAGGAACTACAGATTATGCTGTAAATATATTTTATGAAGCTGTAAAGAATAAAAAATACACCTGCTTTGTTAAAAAGGATACAGTTCTTCCAATGATGTATATGCCTGATTGTATTAAGGCAACAATTGATCTTATGGATGTTGATGTTTCAAATCTTAAACATCACTGCGATTTTAATATTTCTTCT
>CAZHIY010000034.1:0-13461 GCA_964533085.1 uncultured Thermoplasmatales archaeon
TAGATTGTGGATTAGTGGAAGAATCTTGATAATTATTTTTCAGACAAGCTCATTAGTTACTTTAATTAAACAAAAACATATTCCCTCCTCCCAATTATGACAATAATTAATGGTTTATTGATTTTTTTTAGCATAATTTTTCTTTATTTTTTATTAGTATATATTCTACATAAAAAAGAGATCCTTAAAAAATATAATATCTCTTTATATGGCCCAGCATTACTTTTGCGTACAACAAAAGGAATAGGGTTTTTGAAAAAAATTTCTAGTAAAAAAAGATTCTGGAAAGCATATGGGAGCTCAGGAATTGTTTTTTGCTTTATATGTATGATTATTTTTGTACTTTTTTTCTTTTGGCAGTTTTCATTTATTATTGGATTATCTCCTGAAGAAAGAGCAACTTTGTTACCTGGCGCGGAATTTTATGTGATACTGCCGGGTATTAATCCAATACTTCCTATTGAATATCTATTTTATATTATTATAGCATTAATAGTCGCAATAATTGTTCATGAATTCTCACATGGTATTCTTACTCTTGCTGGAGATTTAAAGGTAAAGTCTATGGGAATTCTTTATTTAATTTTCCCAATTGGTGCTTTTGTTGAACCTGATGAAGAACAAATGAAAAAAACAAAGGTTACAAAGCGAATGAGGGTTTATGCTGTGGGTCCGTTATCAAATTTTGTTGTGTTTTTTATCTGTTTGTTACTTTTTTCATTTATTTTTATATCCGCTGTTCAACCTGGAAATGGCTTAACAGTCTATGAACTGTTTGAGGATTCACCTGCAGATGAGATTGGTATTGAAAAAGGAGCAATTATAACCGAGATAAATGGAACAGATTTAACTAAATTTAATAATCTCGATGATAGATTTGAACAATATAAAATTATTTTAAATAATACTAAAGCAAATGATACTATAACAATATCATATATATATGATAAAATTGGTCATAATAATGTTGAGATTAAACTTGTTGATAAATTTAGTTATATCAAAATAAACTCCTCAAAGGGAAAGGGTTATACTGGGATCTATACATTTGTGGATGAGGAAAGAAATCTGGACCGTTTAAAAAATCCTTTTGGAGATCCTTTATTAAGATTGTTAAATTTTATATCGATACCAATTTTGGGTTATTTTCAAGGTTATAATCCTATTTCATCTCCTTTTACTGACGCCTATACTATTGTAGGTCCTCTTGGTTTTATCACACCAGATTTTTTTTGGATAATTGTCAACGCTCTTTATTGGATTGCTTGGTTAAATCTTATGATTGGAATTTTTAATATTTTACCAATGGTTCCATTAGATGGAGGTTTTCTATTTAATGATGCAATTCGTTTAATTGTTATGCGTATAAAAAAGAGTATTTCAGATGAAAATTTAGATAAAATAGTTAGAAAAGTTTCATTGGTTGTGTCATTAGTAATTCTATTGGTTATAATTTCGCCAATATTTTTAAAATATTTTTAAGAGGCTTTTCCAACCGTTACTTTACAAGGTGTAGGTATTTTCATACCTGCTTTTCTAAGAGCATTCTTTGCTTCTGCAATATGCTCTTCGGTTGTTTCAATTAACATCACAATCTGATTTTGTTTAACTTCAGCAGCAGTTCCAACTGCTTTTCCAAAAGCAGCTCTCATACCTTGAGAAACCCTATCTGCACCAGCTCCCGTGGCTTGTTTGTTTTCACGAAGAACAACATGTGGATAAACTCTAATTTGTATCCTGTAATTTGTTGGTCCAACCTTTTTTTCCATTACTCGGTTTACTGTTATACGTGCAGATTCTAATGCATTGTGTCTCACATTACATCTTTCAAGTGCGGTTAATAAAATTTGAACAGGGAACTTATCAGTTTTATTTCCTAGTACAAACTGTGTAATACGTGAAAGTGGAACACCTCCCATATATTCCCTTCGTGTAGAGGGCTTACCTCTAACATATCTGTACATACTGCCTGGTTTTCGTGCCATTTCTACACCTATTATATCTTTAGGTAGAGAAATCGAAATAGATATGTTATTTATAACTCTTTTTACAGAAAGTTAATATCCTTTTTAACACCACAACCTTTAAAACAGTAATTAGATTGCCTAAACCAACGTAAACTTAACAATTTATGGTGAAATAATGACAAAAGATAAAATTATGTTACCTGGAGAACAAGTATCAACATCTGAAGAATTACTACCTGGTGAAGGAACTTTTGAAGAAGATGGTATCATAAGGGCATCTAGAGTTGGTACATACTATGTTGATGAAAAACATAGGAAAGCCATAATAAAACCTTTGACCAGTATTCCTGTTGAATTAAAAAGAGGAGATATTGTTCTTGCTCAAGTTAATTCAGTACGATCAAACATGATCATAGCACAGGTAATTCATGTGATAGGTAAAGATAGACAAATATCTGGGGATACAAATGGAACCTTGCGTGTTTCCGAAATCTCAAATGCATATGTAAAAGACCCATCATCTGAATATGCTCCAGGTGATATTATCAGAGCAAAGATTACTCAGGTTAGTCCTAGTGTTCAGCTTGCGACAAAAGATAGGGATCTTGGCTCAATCAAATCTGTTTGTACAAAATGCAGATATCCTCTATATAAAGAAAATAACTATCTTAAATGTGATAATTGTGGAAATAAAGAAAGAAGAAGAATTGCAGAAGATTATGGAATATATGATATCAAAAAGTTTTAAGAGGGATTTCTAAATAAGGTAAGAGCGTGATGATCAATGGAGTTAAAAACTATTAAAAAAACTGCAAAAGAACTTGAATTGGAGATAATAGGGGAAACAGAAACCTTACTCAATCCTATTGCTGAGGTATTATTAGAGGATGACGATGTTGATTATGCATCATATATGGTAAATCATCCGGAATCAAATAAAAGACGTTTGTATATTAGAGTAAAAAAAGGAAAACCTGAGGAGATACTAAAAAGAGCTGTTAAACAGTTGGAAGATGAAATAAAAACTTTCAGTAAAAATTTTGTTTCAAAAAGTAAGAGTAAAAAATAGATGAATGTTTTAGACGCTGAAAGAATTGTAGGTATTGAAACTTTTTTTACATCTTTTAAAGGAGTGGGTGGAAAGCTACGATTTCAACCTGAGGATTTTATTGTTTGTGAGGTTTCTATTTATCCATCAAAATCGAAAAATGGTAAATTTATAATTGCAGATGTCACTACAAAAAATTGGGAAACAAATCTTCTTGTAAGAGAATTATCAAACAAACTTCACATTTCAAGGCAAAGAATTAATTTTGCAGGTACAAAAGATAAAAGGGCAATAACAACTAGACTTATGTCAATTTATGGTGTTTCTTCTGAAAAAATCTCTAAAATTAAAATAAGAAATGTTAAAATTGAAAATACGTATCTATCTGATTTTCCAGTTAAAATTGGTAATCTTATTGGTAACAAGTTTGATATTACTATTAGAAATATAGAGAAAAATATACGCATAGAAAGTATTAGAAATACTGCTGCTTTTATTGGAAAAAATGGAGGATTTCCAAATTTTTATGGTATTCAACGTTTTGGTATTATTAGACCTATTACTCATGTTGTAGGAAAATTTATTGTTAAGGATGATTTTGAGAAAGCGGTTATGATATATATTGGAAATCCAATAGAAGGTGAAGATAAGGATTCATTTAAATTACGTGAAAGACTTGAGAAAACCAATAATTATTCAGACGCTTTGAAGTCTTATCCTGATAATCTAAATTTTGAAAAAGCTATTCTTAACAAATTGGTAATTAATCCAAACAATTATATTGATGCATTAAAGGAACTGCCAAAAAATCTTCTTACTATGTTTATATACGCTTATCAATCCTATCTTTTTAATAGAATATTGAGTGAGCGCATTAAAAGAAAACTTCCATTAAATAGTGCAATTATTGGAGATATGGTTTTACCAATAAGAAGAGGGGTAATAGATGATACTGCAATAAAGGTAAACAATAGTAATATTGAAAAGGTAAATTTACAGATATCTAAAAAAAAGGCTGTTGTTAGTGGGATTTTATTTGGAAGCGATACGGTTTTTTCAGATGGTGAAATGGGTGAAATTGAACATAAGATAATCGATAGTGAAAAAATTGATCCAAGAGATTTTATCATTCCTGATATTCCAAGAATATCATCTAATGGGTCCAGACATCCCTTACTTGCTTCTGTTAAAAATATAGATTATAAATTAATTACTGATGAATTTAATAAAGAGAAAAAAGCATTGATCTTGAAATTTGAACTTAAAAAGGGATGCTATGCAACTTCTTTATTACGCGAATTTATGAAAGCAGATGATATAAGAAATTATTAATGATTATATGATGGAAATGGTTTTAACGGTCTTTTAGTATTAGGGTGCTAAAAAATAATAGATATGATACGATATTTTGGTGAAAAAAAGATGATTAAGTCCCCGCCACAGAAATACAATCCAAAACAGGTTGAAGAAAAAATTCTCAAATTCTGGGCAGACAATGGAATATTTAAAAAATCAATTGATCAACGAAAGGGCTGTAAACCCTACGTTTTTTTAGAGGGTCCGCCAACTGCTAATGGGCTTCCTCACCCAGGTCATATTCTTACAAGAGTTGTGAAAGATTTGGTTCTAAGATATCAGACAATGAATGGTCATTATATCCTAAGAAAAGCTGGTTGGGATACTCATGGACTGCCTGTGGAAATTGAAGTTGAGAAAAAATTAGGACTTGAGGATAAACAAGCTATTGATAATTTCGGTATTAAAAAATTCAACGAAGAGTGTAAAAAATGTGTTTTTCAATATGAAAACGCATGGGTTGAAATGACCAAGAGAATTGCTTTCTGGATTGATATGGATGATCCATACGTTACTCTCACAAATGATTATATTGAATCGGTTTGGTGGTCACTGAAACAGGCTTGGGATAAGAAACTTCTATATAAGGGCCATAAGGTTGTACCATATTGTCCTCGATGTGGTACAGCTCTATCTGCTCATGAAATTTCTCAGGGTTATAAGAATATTGAGGAACCATCAATTTTTATTAAATTTAAATTGAAAGATGAGGATGTATATTTTTTAGCTTGGACTACAACTCCTTGGACACTTATTTCAAATGTTGCTCTTGCTGTTCATCCTGATGAAACTTATGTAAAAATCCGTTATAATAATCAAATTCTAATTTTTGCTGAGCAACGTACCGCTAGTTTATTGAAAGGGCAGGAATATGAGCTGTTGGATGGTTTTTCAGGAAAGGAACTTGAGGGAATCGAATACGAACCACTGTTTGATTATGCTAAACCCGATAAAAAAGCATGGTATGTTGTGCTTGCTGATTTTGTTACAATGGATGATGGTACAGTGATAGTTCATAATGCACCAGCCTTTGGTGAAGATGATTATAATGTTGGTAAAAAATATGATTTGCCTGTTGTTCAACTAGTGAATCTTGATGGCACTTTTCCTGATGAAGTAAAGGAATGGAAAGGAAAATTTGTAAAAGATGCAGACCCTAGTATTATTGAACATCTTCAGAAACGAGGTCTTATAGAAGGAGTGCATGGGTATAAACATGATTATCCTTTTTGTTGGCGGTGCGACTCGCCCCTTTTGTATTATGCAATGGAATCTTGGTTTATTGCAATGACTAAGGTTCAGAAATCACTTGTAAAAAATAATAATCAAATCAATTGGTATCCAGAGCATCTTCAACAAGGACGTTTTGGAGATTTCATTCGGGATGTAAAAGACTGGGCTCTTTCACGCAAGAGATATTGGGGAACACCTCTTCCGATTTGGACTTGTACTGATAAAAAATGTAAACATGAGATATGTATTGGAAGTATTAAGGAACTAAGGGAACTTAGTGAAAAACTTCCTGAAGATTTTGAACTTCATAAACCATTTGTTGATGAATTAAAAATTAAATGTCCTAAATGTAAGGCACCTATGAAGCGTGAGGAAGAGGTCATCGATTGCTGGTATGATTCAGGCTCTGCTTTCTTTGCACAATGGCATTATCCTTTCAAAAACAAAGAAAAATTCAAAGAAAATTACCCGGTAGATTTTATATCAGAAGCACTTGATCAAACACGAGGATGGTTTTATTCACTTCTAGCAATTTCAACATTTCTCTTTGATAGTTATCCCTTTAAAAATGTGCTAACGTTAGGTTTAATTCTAGACAAAGATGGTCAAAAGATGAGCAAGAGTAAAAGAAATTATGTTGATCCAGATATTATACTTGATAAGGAAGGCGCTGATGCTCTTCGCTGGTATCTTGTCTCAGCGAGTGCCCCCTGGATGTCAAAAAGATTTTATGAGCAAGCTGTCAAAGATACACTTGGAAAATTTATTTTGACATTTTGGAACTCTTACAATTTTTTTACAACATATGCATCTCTTGATAGATTTGATCCTAAAAAAGATATTATACCATATGAAAAAAGAAACTCACTTGATAAATGGATTTTAAGCAGATTTAATAAAACGATTTTCGAGGTTAATTGCTTTTTTGAAAAGTTTGAGATCCATAAAGCTGCAAGAGAAATTGAGAACTTTATAATTGAAGATTTTAGCAATTGGTATCTTAGACGGTCTAGAAAACGATTATGGATTGAAGAAAAAACAAGTGATAAACTTGCAGGTTATTCTACAATGTATGATGTCTTCTTAGGGCTTTCAAAGTTACTTGCCCCTTTTATTCCATTTATTACAGAAGATATCTATCTAAATATTAGAACAAACGAAATGCCTGAAAGTGTTCATTTATGTGATTATTTAAAGGCAGATAAAAAGAAAATTAATCAACAACTTGAAGATGGTATGGAAAAAATTAGAGCACTTGTTGAAGCAGGCAGAGCACTTAGATCTAAGATTGGGATTAAGGTTAGATATCCGCTTGGTAATGCTGTTATTGTTTGTGATAAAAAAATTGAGGATTCCATCAAAAATCTTTTGGATTTGTTAAATGAAGAAATTAATGTTAAAAAAATTACTTTTGAAAGAGATACATCCAAATTTATTATAAAATCTATAAAACCAAATTATTCTACTATAGGTAAAAGATTAAAAGAAAAATCAAAGATTGTTGTTGGTAAAATTGAACAAATGGATATGAAAAAAGTATATGAAGATCTTGTTAAAAATAAGAAAATTACTGTTAATATTGATAGTGAAGAAATAAATCTAACAAAAGATGATTTTCAAATAATTGAAACTGAAAAAGATCATATCGCACGAACTGAAACTGAACATGCAATTCTATTGATCGATACAACTCTAACAACAGAATTGAAGACAGAGGGTTTTGCTAGGGAGATTGTAAGAAGAATTCAATCCATGAGAAAAGAACTGGATTTAGATGTTGAGGATAGAATTACAACTCAAATTTATGTTGATGTTGATAAAAGAAAAGCTCTTCGGAATTGGAATGATTATATTAAAACTGAAACAAGGTCAAAGGTTATCTCTTTTACAGATAAACCTTCTGGAGAACTTGTTAAGAAATGGAAGATAGATGAACTCGAAGCTGAAATTGGAATCAGTAAATAATAATTTGTAAACCAAATTTATTTTATATTGTTCTTCTTTACAATGCCTTAGAATGTTATGTCTTGGAATTGAGGGTACTGCACATACTGTTGGTGTAGGTGTAGTAAAACAAAATAATGGAAAATGCACTGTTCTTTCAAATGTTTTGAAGATTTATCGGCCAGAACAGGGCGGTATTCATCCACGAGAGGCTGCTAATCACCATACTCTTTACATTGCAGATTTGATAAAAGAATCTATCAAGAAAGCAAATGTTAGTTTTTCTGAAATTGATCTTATTTCATTTTCTAAGGGACCTGGACTTGGTCCTTGTCTTAGGACTGGAGCTACTGCTGCAAGAGCTTTATCACTTACACTTAAGAAACCAATTATTGGTGTTAATCATTGTGTTGCTCATCTTGAAATTGGACGTGGAACATTAAGTGATTGCACTGATCCTGTGTTGTTATATACATCAGGTGCAAATACACAGGTTATTGCTTTTGCTGAGGGTAGATACAGGGTATTTGGTGAAACTTTAGATATTGGAATTGGTAATTGTCTTGATAAGTTTGGTAGAACTGTTGGAATGCATTTCCCTTGCGGTCCAGCAATTGAGAAATTAGCAATAAATGGAAAAAAATATTTGGATTTACCTTACTCTATAAAGGGGATGGATATTGCTTTTTCTGGCCTTCTTACAGCTGCTGAACAATATTATAGAGAAAATAAAAGCCTGGAGGATATTTGTTATTCTATTCAGGAAACAACCTTTGCAGCTCTTACTGAGGTTACAGAACGAGCAATGGCACACACTGAAAAAGATGAGGTTCTTCTCGGAGGAGGTGTTGCTGCTAATAAAAAATTACGTGATATGGTTCAAACAATGGCAAAGGAACGTGGCGCATCTTTTTTTGTGCCGACAAAGGATCTTTGTATTGATAATGGAGCTATGATTGCATGGCTTGGTGTGTTGATGTATAACAGTGGTATTCGATTGAAAGTTGAAGATAGTTTTATTGATCAACGTTTTAGAACCGATATGGTGGATGTGACCTGGCGTGAATAAAGAGAAAATTATTTATCAGGGCGCTGAAGCAAAAATCTGCAAAACAAAATACATGGGTTTTGAGGTAGTCAAAAAGAGGAGAATAAATAAATCTTATAGAATTGAAGAAATAGACAATCGTCTTATTTATTATAGAACAAAGGAAGAATCAAAACTAATGACTGAAGCAAGGAAATACGGTGTTTCTGTACCAATAATTTTTGATGTAGATATAGAAAATGGTATTATTACAATGGAGTATCTCAAGGGTAAAAGGATAAAGGATATTTTGAATGGTTTAAGTGAAAAAGAACGTATCCGCATTTGCAGAATGATAGGTGAAAGCATTGCAAAATTTCATAATAATGACATAATACATGGTGATATTACTACTTCAAACATGATTTATCAGGATGGTAGAATACATTTTATTGACTTTGGTCTTGGTGAGAAAAACAGTGAGATAGAAGCAAAAGGTGTAGATTTGCATGTTCTGATGGAGGCAATTGAGTCAACACACTCGCGATATTCTAACTGTTTTGACTATGTTTTAGAAGGTTATAAAAGCAGATTAAAAGATGATGCAAATCTTGTTTTAAAAAAAATCGATGATATTGTAAAAAGAGGCAGGTACAGATGAGATCATTATATTTTATCACTGGAAACAAAGGAAAGTTTTCAGAGGCAAAAAAGAAATTTTCGGAATTAAATATTAAAATAATTCAGAGAGATCTTGGTTATCCAGAGATACAAGCAGATTCTCTTGAAGATGTTGCTCGTTTTGGTGCAGATGATATACAAAAAAGATTTAATAAACCATTTTTTCTTGAGGATGCGGGTTTGTTTATAGATTCTTTGAATGGTTTTCCTGGTGTTTATTCTGCTTATGTATTTTATAAAATTGGTTGTTCTGGAATTTTGAAATTAATGGAAGGGTTAGAGGATGATACAAGAAAGGCATCTTTTAGATCAGTTATTGCTTATAAGGAGCCTGATAGAGATCCTGTCCTTTTTATTGGAGAATCCTATGGTGTTATTTCAAAAAAACCAAAAGGTGAAAATGGTTTTGGATACGATCCGATATTTATTCCAGAAAAAGGGATAAAAACCTTTGCTCAAATGGAAACAGAAGAAAAGAACCAATATTCGCATAGAGGAAAATCCTTAATTAAATTGATAGATTTTTTTAAAAATAGAGAAATAGAAAATTTTAAAAACTTATAAGTACAATATCGTATACACGGATATAAATGACAACGCCTGAAAAACTAGCAGAATTGCGTAATTTAGAAAGGAAACTTAGTGCTAGATATCTTTGGCTTTTTAGACTTTTTCTGATTATTACGATTTTACTAATTTTTTTAATTGTTATTTCTGCCATTGGTATAATTTTTCTTGGATTGGGGACAAATTGGATTTTATTTGGTTTCGAGGGTTGGATGGTTGGTTTATCCTTACTGATTGTTCTATTTATTTTACTTGAAATAATATTTTATTTACATTTTTCCCTTTTAAGAAAAAAAATACAAAAACTTGGAAAACCCAAACCTGAATTTATTGATGGGAAGAAAGTTATAGAAATCAGTTTTCCAAGAGGTACAGATGGTGGAATATATAGTAAGACCTATATAGAAATTGACAACCAAAGTGTTTTACGTCTGAAAAATCTTATGATTCCGCCTGATGAACTCTGGTAATGTTTATTTTTTTATTATTCCCATTTCAGTAAGTTTTTCTGGTAGATATGTGTCAGTAACATAGTCAAGACCATATTTTGCAAGTGCCTGCTGTTCAGATTTCTTACCTATTTTTAATTGAAGTTTTATTTCCCCTTTCCAAAATGAATCTTGAAACCTTGGGTCAGTAAGTTCATTTTTTAATGCATTTATATCTTCTTTCGTAAGTTTGTCAGTTGGTAGCTCATAATTTTCAATATCCGAAGGTGTGACACCAAGATATTGAGAAGGTGGTGTAGCAAGATATTCTGAAATATGTGCAGTTTTTATAGCACCATATGCAAGGCTTGCATAAATCCTATAGCTCCATGGATCACAATCGGTAAAAACTAAAACCGGAATATTTGCTTCTTCGTTTAGTCTCTTTATAAAACGTCTTGTAGATCTTGCTGGTTGCCCTTTCAGATGAACAAGGACTGCATTATTTGAAGTATCAAATCCATTTTCAACAAGACGATCAAACATACCACCTGTTTCTATTGCTATCATAAAGTCAGCATCTATACTTTTAAAGGTTAATTTTTCAGGTTCAACATTATAAGGAATCGAATATCCTGCATCACCAACATCATCCTGGCAATGGATTTTCTTTTTGGTATTGTTCCTCGTCCTTTCCTCAATTGTAACGTTACCAATAACTCTTGCACCATCTTCCTCGGGTCTGAGTTTAAAATCCTCCCTCATACAGCTTGTTATTACCTCTAAATCTTCTGCAAGTAAATTTGATTCCTGTTGGGAATGGAATTTCGCAAGGTCCCACCCCTCAGAGATATAATACATCTCTCTAAGAGTTGATGACTTGTTTATCTTTATCATTTCCTTTATAAAATCAGCCATATACATTGTACGAAGTAGCATGTATGCCCCATCAAGTGATTTTGCATTTCTCTCTGTGATATTTTTACCATATTTCCAAACGTTTAGATTTTCATCAAATTTGATATTGGATTTCGTACGTGTTGGTAGATTTACAAAAGGTATCTCTGTTTTTTGAAAATCATCATAAATTTTTGCAGCAATAGCATCTATTTTTGTTATTACATGGGAATAATCTTTATTTATAATTTTAATCCCCCTCCCATTTATCTGCCCCAATTACATAAGTAGGATTAATATTTTCAATATATAAATCGTTTTCATCAAAGTCTCCTTTCTCAAGACCTGCAAGTTCAAAATTTATATCAATTTTATTTGCTGGAGGTATAGATTCAAGGTTCCATCTTATGTAATTATTAGTTACTTTTGATGGTTTAGGTGAAATTGAACCAACAACAGCATCCTCAGGAATTATTGCATATAGATTTAGTTTCTGAGGCGTTTGTTTATAGTTTACAACAATAATTCTACTCTTAGTAATTGTTCCCCCTCTATCCTCTTCTGGAGTGTCTCCAACAAGAGTAGTCTGTACAGGGTCCCTTTTTATTTTTTCATATTCGATAAGATCTTCGATCCATACAATATCCATAATTTTTGTAATAATCGGATCAAGAGAGGGTACTGGTTTATTTAGCATATTTGCTGATTTCTTTGCAATCTCAGGTAATATTTTAGTAATTAAATCGAACTTTTCTCGTGTTTTTGCTCGTTTGAGGACCTTATGTATATGATGCTGGACTTTTCTTGCACATTCTCTAAATGCAAGTTTGATTTCATTTTCAATTTCTGTAACATCTGCAATTGCTTCTTTACTTTCTGATGTGAATGGTATTAATGTTGAGGAAACATGAGTTAAAAATATTGCAGGACCAGATGGTATACCTTTACCAGAGGGTTGATTTAGACCATACCTTCTCCAGTCAATTGAGGAAATTGCTTGTGTAATCACACATCCACCTTGCTGATAAAGTAGTGGAACACGATTTGCAAAACGCAGGATCTTAACTGTTTCTTCCTTAGGTAAATTTCCACCATATACAAGGCCTACTTCAACTTGAAAAGGATTTCCAGTATATACTGAAGAAGGTCTTGAAGCAGTTATTATAAATTCTGGTGAGATTTCTTGAGTTTCATGTTTTAAGCTTCTTTTAATCAAGGTTTCCCCAATTGGTGAGAGACAATCTGTTGACGGAGACATGATTTTTACTTTTTTAAATGCTTTATGCAATGCTAAAAATTGCTCACGACCCATTTCTTTTGGATTGAGGTTTTTATCTAAATTGGCTTTTTCAAGTGCAGATTTAGTAGTTCTATCACCCATGCTGCTAAACTCAGTTTTCAAAAATGATGATAATTTTCTGCTCTTTGTGTTTTTGGCCATCTTTATAAGAGTTCCAAGTTCAACACCATAAGGATGAGGTTTTATTTCAATTGATTTTTTTGGTAATGTTTCTGATGTTCTTTCAAAAATATATTCTGTTCCATCAGGTTCTTTGTAAATAATTTGTGCATGAGGATTAACGATTGAGGTACTTTGTAAATAATCATATACAAATCGCTTCCCTCGTTTATAATCAGCCATTATGCTAATTTCAACCCGAGTTCCACATGGTTTATCCCAATGAACAGTATCTCTATTTATTACCTCTGCACGATTTTTATTTGTATCTATTACTAGTTCGGTTACTACTGCAGGCCTATCCTCATCTACCTTAGATATTATCTTTGCATATTTGCCTGTTGTAAGTTGACCATATAGTACAACTGCTGAAATCCCTATTCCTTGTTGACCTCTACTTTGTCTAATAGCATGAAATCTTGAACCATAGAGTAGTCTACCAAATATATGTGGAATTTGTTTTTTAACTACTCCAGGGCCATTATCCTCAACTATGACCTTACATTCACCATCTTCATGGTTTTTAATCTCTATAAAAATATCTGGTAAAATATTTGCCTCTTCACAAGCATCAAGTGCGTTATCAACTCCTTCTTTAACACTAGTAATCAGAGCCCTTGTTTGGTTTCCAAATCCAAGGATATGTTTATTTCTTTCAAAGAATTCTGCAACAGATATTTCCTTTTGTTTCTTAGCAAGTTCATGTGCGGTTATTTTCCCCAAAATAATTACCTCCATTTATTGGAGAACTATGCACCCAGCAACTGTAATAGAAATAGTTATTATAAAATTATTCATTAAAAAACAATTACTACACTTCATTAAAAGTATTTTTAATCCACCTTTAAAAATTG
>CAZHIY010000035.1:0-13381 GCA_964533085.1 uncultured Thermoplasmatales archaeon
GCGAACACCGATGGTTTTTTATTCCCAGGATATAAGTTAACAGCAAACTCAATTTCAACAGGAGTACCCATACTTTTTTGACCGGTTTCCAAAATATCTCTTAATATTGAAGCTAAAGGGAAAATATTGTATTTAAGAACACCTGCAAATGTGATAATAATTGGACCATCTTCTGAATAACCATCTCTAATCATTCCATCATTATTATCAAATGTACTAACAATATCATCAAATGTTCTGTCTTTTACAATATCTATAATATTAATCTTTTCAAGATTTGTTTCTTCCTTTTCTGAAATATCTAATTCTGATTTTTTTGTATTTAAAACATAGAGCTCTTTTTGAGAATTTTTTAGAATTGAATCAATATTTGAAAAATCAGAAATAATATTTGGATGTTTTGGTGAAAAACGCAATACTTGTTCACCGCCCACAACAGAATAACCAAGACCTGCTGCTAAACTTACAATTCCTTCCTCTCTTTTTTGATAAGAAATTGGATAATAATTATAGGATTGTGCCACACCTGAAAATGTTGGATAAAACCTTCCATTATGATCATTACCGATTAAATCCTGAATAATTACAGCCATTTTTTCTTCTTCAATTTTTGCAGATGTTGATTCTATATATGCTCTTGCATCATTATAAAAAACAGATGCATATACTAGTTTAATTGCTTTACAAAGTTGTTCTAATCTAATATTTTTATCCTTATGATTATTTGGGAGCATATAGGTTGAATACATTCCAGCAAATGGATAATTTTGCGAGTCTTCCAAAAGGCTTGAGGATCTAACTACAATAGGTTTTTTCATATTTTTTAATATTATAAGCAGTTGTTTCTGTAAACTTTTTGATAGGTTTCCCTTTAAAAATTCTTTAGCAATAATTGCATCTGAAAAATTAGCATTGTTTTTTAAAAATTTTTTAAGGTTATTATTTGAAATAAATTTATCAAATTCATCAGTACTAATTGCAACAGTGCTAGGTACAGTTATTTTCACATTTGGATATTTTTGATTAAAACCATATTTTGCTAAAAGAGTTCTAATAAAAGCTATACCTCGACCTTTTCCACCAAGCAATTCGCTACCGATTTTTGTATACGATGACTCAAATTCAAATTTTTGTTTAAGAAAGTCTGTCATTACCCCTAATTGTCTTTCCTTCCTACTTTCATTAAAAACATTGATTAAATAATTCCTCATCTCATTAAGAGTTTTAAAATCTGATACTTTCTGAGGCCTAAGTTTAAGAGCTAGTTTAAACTCACATCTGGCCATCAACCAGTTTGAAAGATCATTTCTCCCAGTATGATATCTAATCGATTCAAGTGGTATGTTTTGAAGTGCTTTTTCAAATTCCTTTAAATTTGATGCTCTTGCAATCTCCTCAAGTTCTTTATGATGTACTTTATCTGAATCTTTTTCTTCATGTTTTATCTTAGGAAGATAAAAAACAAAATCGCCAAATCCTAAATGTTTTAAAAGAAAATGATTAAAATCCTGCATTAGATTTGGAGAGTTTTTATTTATGAAATATGTTCCAATTTCTTCTGCGCTCTTACGATTTTCAGGATTAGTTGATTGTAGCATTGTTGGAATAAAAGGATTATTTTTTTTAATATATGATATGAAATCAAGTCCTGCTTGAGTGTCAAGTTTTCCATTTCTTGGGAATTTCACATCAGAAATAATTCCAAGTATGTTGTTTTTATATTTTTTATATAACTCGATTCCCTTTTCGTAATTATGAGCTATAAGTATTTTTGGTCTTGCTCTTCTTCTAAGCAGTCTTTGCATCTCATTTAAATCTTCTGATATTGATCTTTGTGTTTGCTCGACAATCTCGCTGTAAATTACAGGCAATAACATTGAATAATCTCGTATTGAATCCTCTATAAATAGAATTATTTGTACATTACCATTTGTTGTATCATATGTTGCATTGATTCTGTCTTCGATTGATTTAATTATCGCCAAAAATAAACTTGTATCACCATACCAAAAAAATGCGTTATCAATTCCAATTTCATTGATATTTTCTTGACAAAAATGTAAATCAGCAGCATCTGTAGCAAGGAGTATTACAGGAAGATCTGGACAAGCATTCTTTATACTTTTACCAAATTCATAAGGGTCCATTCCTATGTTTTTTGACATTGTAATAACAAGATCATATTTCCTTGTCTTAACTTTAGATAATGCTTCTTCTCCGGATTTTACATGTGTAACACGCGGAGGGCTGGAAAGGAGTAAATGCCGATATTCCCAGATAACCATTTCAGAAATTAGTCCTTCTTCTTCAACGATAAAAGCATCATATAAACTAGAAACCAACAATATCTCCCTTACCTTAAAGGGCATTAAATTATGAAAAGTTTGAAATGCTGGTTCAAACTCCTTTCCATTTGTTTTTTTAATTTTTGGAAAATCTAAACAAGAATCTTTATTATTCATACTTATAAAAATTGAATATAAACATTTAATAATAAGTTTTTTACAAATAAAAAAAGAAAAAGTGGGACTTTTTTATATAAGTCCTTGGTCAAGCATTGAATCTGCAACTTTTACAAAACCTGCAATATTTGCCCCATTAACATAATTAATAATGTTGTCTTCTTTTCCATATTTTACACAAGATGAATGAATGCTTTTCATGATATTATGTAATTTTTCATCAACTTCTTCTCTGCTCCAAGCAAGTTTTAAACTATTTTGTGACATCTCAAGACCGCTTGTCGCAACTCCCCCAGCATTAGCTGCTTTGCCTGGGCCATAAAGAATTTTTGCTTCAATAAAAACATTTATTCCATCAGGTTCTGTTGGCATATTTGCCCCTTCAGCAACACAGACACAACCATTATCAACAAGCTTTTTTGCTTCAGCTTTGTTTATCTCGTTTTGTGTAGCAGATGGGAAGGCCATATCACATTTTATATGCCAAGGGCGTTTTCCATCTTCAAAAGTTACGCCATATTTTTCAGCATATTCTTTAATACGTCCACGTCTAATATTTTTTAATTCCATAACATAACTAAGTTTCTTATCATCAATTCCATCTGGATCATATATCATACCATTTGAATCAGATAATGTTACAACCTTAGCACCCAATTGATTTAATTTTTCAACTGTATATTGAGCAACGTTTCCTGAACCAGACACTGTACATATTTTTCCTTTAAGTGTTTGTTTCCTTGTTTTCATCATTTCTTCTGCAAAATAAACACAACCGTAACCAGTTGCTTCAGGCCGGATTAAACTTCCTCCCCAATTAAGAGCTTTACCAGTAAGAATTCCAGAAAACTCGTTTTTAATTTTTTTGTATTGTCCAAATAGGAACCCAATTTCTCTACCACCCACACCAATGTCGCCAGCAGGAACATCTGTATTTGGACCGATATGTCTATATAACTCAGTCATTAAGCTTTGACAAAATTTCATTACTTCATTATCGGTTTTACCTTTTGGATCAAAATTTGATCCTCCTTTTCCGCCGCCCATTGGTAGAGTTGTTAAACTATTTTTAAAAACTTGTTCAAATGCAAGAAATTTTAAAATACTTAAATTAACACTTGGGTGAAAACGAAGGCCTCCCTTATATGGGCCTATTGCACTATTCATTTGTATTCTATAACCTCTATTAATTTGAACCTCGCCACTATCATCTACCCACGGAACTCGAAACATAATAACTCTTTCTGGCTCAGCTATTCTTTCAAGAATTTTTGCCTTTATGTATTTTGGATTTTTCATAATAAAAGGCATTATACTTTCAGCTACTTCCTGAACTGCTTGGTGAAACTCTTTTTCACCGGGATTCCTTTGAATAATTCCTTCCATAAATAATTCAACATTTTTATCCATATGATGCCTCCAAATAATTGGTGGTCAACCGTATCAACACCCCTTATTAAAAGTTTATTATCAGAATGGTCAACTTTTTTCATAAATTTTGATTTTTAAACAGGAGATAATAGACAAAATAAAATTTTTAAAAAAATTTACTTTATTCAAGTAATTATTTAATATGAATAATGTATACATATTACAGAATTTTATTTGGTTTTTTACGAGGTGGGAAAGTCTGATGGAGAGTAAAAATTTCACAAAAGAAGATGTATTAAATATTGTAAAAAAAGAAAAAGTACTTTTTATTCGTTTACAATTTGTAGATATTCTTGGTATGCCAAAAAATATAGTTATAGCGCCTAGTCGACTAGAGGAGGCATTAGATGATGGCATACCTTTTGATGCTTCATCGATAGCAGGTTATGCTACAATAGAGGAATCAGATAAGATTGCTAAACCTGATTCAAAAAGTTTTGTAATTTTACCAGAGGAAATTGAAAAAAGAAAAACTGCAAAACTAAATTGTGACATATATGAACCAAACGGCAGACGTTTTATAGGTGATTCGAAATTTATTCTTGAACGTTCTCTAAAAAAAGCAAAAGATTTAGGTTATATCTACAATACTGGGCCTGAATGTGAATTCTTTTTATTCAAAAAAGAGGGGGATAATAATTCATTAATTCCAAATGATGCAGCTGGTTATTTTGATTTATCTCACCGTGATCTTGCAGAGGGCGTTCGTGCAGATATATCAATAGCATTGGAGACTTTAGGAATAAATACATATACTTCTCATCATGAAGTTTCAAGTGGGCAGCATGAAATAAATTTCCAATATGCTGATGCATTAACAACTGCTGATAGAGTAATTACCTTGAAATATGTTACAAAAGTAATTGCTAGGACACACAACCTTCATGCCTCATTTATGCCTAAACCATTATTCGGTCTAAATGGCTCAGGGATGCATACTCATTTGTCTCTTTTTAAACTGGATGGTAAAAATGCATTTCATGACTCGAAAGACAAAAATCTATTAAGTCCTTTAGCTAAAAATTTCTTGGGAGGATTAATCAAATATATTAAGGAAATAACTGTTATTTTAAATCCTACTATAAATTCATACAAGAGGTTAGTGCCCGGTTTTGAGGCGCCTACATATATTTCATGGGCTTGTAGAAATAGAAGTGCTCTAATTCGTATACCAACTGGGCATGGTGATAGCACCCGTTGTGAACTAAGGAGCCCTGATTTATCAGGAAATCCATATCTACAATTTGCAGTAATGCTTGCTGCAGGATTAAAGGGTATTGAAGATAAAATCAATCCTCCACCAGCTGTTGAGAAAAATATCTATGTTCTATCAGATAATGAAAGAGAAAAATACAACATCCATCATTTACCTGAAAGTCTAGGACATGCTTTATCTTTAATGGAAGAAAGTAAGCTATTAAGAGACACTCTTGGTGAGCATATATATAATAGTTTTCTATATGTTAAACAAAAAGAATGGGAAGCTTATAGAACGCAGATCACTAAATGGGAGATTGATAAGTATCTTCCTATTCTATAATTTAAAGCGCATTCTATACAAATTTATTTCTTTTCCTTTCCATAGTTAAGCAAACCTTATAAATCAAATTATTATTCTCATTTTTGAGGTGCTTTTTTATGAGGTTTGAGATGCAAGTTGTTAGTAATACTCCGTTAGTTGGTGAGGAAGATCCAGATATTGTGGCTAGACAATTCTTTGAGCAAATTGGTTATATATCAAAAGGAGCAGATCCAGACATTCCCTATAATATATTTGCAGAATTCTTTTTAAAGCATCCATCAAAAGCATGGTTTGTCGATGAAATTTCAACAAAGCTCAATACTTCAAAACCTACAGTTTATAGGCATCTCAACAAACTCAAAGGTTTTGATATTTTGGAAGAAATTCAGACTTTTGATGATAGTTCTCAACAGAACAAGAAAGCTTATCGTTTGAGATATGGCAATATCCAAAAAGCCTGGAATTTTGTTGAAGCTCATCTAAAAGTAGCAATAGAAAATTATAGTAAGACTGTTGAACATTTGCAAAAACTTATTGATAAACAAAGGAAGGGTGTTGAATGATAGCTGAAAAAAAGATGGAGCTAACAGAAGGTTCTACTTATAAAATCTCTTCGTTAGGTGCAAGAGATAGTATTCTTGAAACTGAAGGCATGTTTAAGGGATTTATTTCTATAGGTGTTGACGAAACAGGTCTTTTGATGAAGCTTAGTAAAAGTCATGGTAAAATGGCAGGGAAAATAAGAATTATACCTTTGCATGTAATCCTTCTAATAGATGTGCTAGATGCTAAAGAAAATCAGACTAAGGACGATTATAAAGGAATATCACATTATGTAGGATAACTTAAGACATCCTCTTTTTTTTTTTTAATTTTTTTTATCTTAGGGTTTTAGAGGCGCCAAACTTTTTGTAATTTTTTTATTTTGACATTTTAACACGTTATCTTTTTATATTATTATTGTCAAGAGTTACCAAGACACAATATATCACGATATAAGGATTTGATGTGAAAAAGGTGATCTATTGAACTTGGAATATCTGAAGAAAAAAAGCAGTCATACATCTAATTCACAGAGATTTATTGAAATAGATATGCTAAGAGGTTTTGCAATTATTCTAATGATTTTTGGTCATATTCTTTGGGATCTGGATTACTTTGGATTAATGCCAATGAATAATGGTGTCTATAATGTTTTAAAGGTGACTGTTCAACCTATGTTCTTCTTATTAGTAGGAATCAGCTTAGTAGTAAGTAAAAAGAAAATAGAAAAAATGAAATTAAATGATGAAAAGAAATATGATAAACGTCTTATATTTAGAGGATTGAAAATACTTGGTTTGGGTATGATTTTTACGATTCTTACATTAATTTTTATCCCAGAAAAACCAATATTTTTTGGCGTCTTACATTGCATTGGTCTATCAGTAATCTTAAGTGCACCATTCCTAAAATATCGAAAATACAATCTGCTCTTTGTAATAATAATTCTTTTTGCTAGCTTAGTTGTTGCAAATTATAACATTGAAAATCCGACAATATTTCATCTTGCATTAGGAATTCATCAAGCGAATGTTGGGAGTTACACAATTGACTACTTTCCCTTACTACCCTGGTTTGGAATTTGTCTATTAGGAATAATAATTGGGGATTGTTTATATTCAGGTAATGAAAGAAAATTCAGAATTCCGGACCTTTCAAGTTACAGACCAATAAAAATATTTCAATGGTGCGGTCAGCATTCTCTAATTATTTATTTAATACATCAGCCTATTATTGCAGGTGTGATATCTGTTTTCATAATATTTTAGCAGTTCTCAAAAAGTTTTCCTTGATATTTTTACTCCATATGACATATACCAGATGAATATAAAAAAACAAATAATCATCTCAGGTATTGCAATACCCCTAAAAAAATATAGAGTTACAGGTGAAATAAAAGCCACCAAGGCAATTGTAATTGCTGTATTTCCCATATTTCGGTCAAAATGATTATATTTCATTGTAATTCCAATAATTAATAATCCAATTGTCATTGATATAAAGAAAATAGCTGATGCGATATAATGTAAGTTAAAAATTGTAACAGGGAAAATCCCAACCCCGATTAATGCTAAAGAGCTTATAGCAAGAATGTATCCTCCAATTTTTATTGACAAAATTTTAATTATACCTATTGAGAAAATAAATGCAAGAAATCCTGAAAACATCAGACCATTGTTAAAGAAAAAAGCAGAAACCCCCTCTGCGCCTAAATCGCTTAAAGCATTGTTTGTCCATTTAAACCATGGTGAATATAACATTGCAAGTAATATACTAATTAAAAAAACAAAAGGCATAAGAATGCCACAAAGCCCTGCTAGTTTTGTTGTACTAAGTTTTTCAATACTAATTTTATTTTTCATTTTATTAATATAGTTAGTTTAGTTTTATTTATATTTTTTTATTTTATTTGTCTTTGTTTAAGAAATTCTAAAACTTTATGTATTAATAATACATTCAAGAATTCTGGGGGAATTTGGTGGACCAAAATAAGGGTAAAGGATGGGTCTTCCATTACCGATTCCTCGATAAAAAAAGTGTTTGGGGTTTGATGGGGACCAAATACGATTTACGAGTTCCATAAAAAAGCATGATATATAAACACCTTATTCCCCCATAACATATTTTTAATTACCAAAAATAAAAGAATTTTTGTAATAAGGATTATATTAAACGTGTTTGTCCGCGTATTTTATAGTAAGATAGTTCTTTAAATACATCATCTTCATGTAAAATATTAAGAATATCTTCAAGAGATGATGAAATATTAATGTCTCTGGTTCTTCCATACCTGCCCTTTGAAATAACACGAGCAGTAATAATTCCTAGCATATCAAGTTCAGATATTAGATCTGCTATTCGTCTTTGCGTTAGAATATCGGTTCGGATTTTTTTACTTAAATCCTTATAAATTTCATAAACTTCTCCGGTCGTAATAGCACTGGTTGAGCCAGATTTTTGGTTTTGTTTTTCCTGTAGAAGAATTGCTAAAAGTATTAATTTTGACTGAGTTGGTAGAGTCCGAACAACTTCAATTATTCTATCAATTTCAATTTTGTTTTGTGCAAGACGCACATGTTTCTTTGAAATTTTTAAAGATTTGCTTCGTTCAGCAAGCTCAGCCGACATTCTTAAAAGATCTAATGCCCTTCTTGCGTCACCATGCTCTTGAGCCGCAAGAGCGGAACATAGAGGAACTACATCTTCGTCTATAGAATCTGGTTTCAAGGCAATTTTTATCCTCTGGTTTAATATATCTTCTAACTCTTTTGCATCATATGGAGGAAATATCATGTTTTCCTCACCTAGACTTGATTTAACACGAGGATCTAAAAATTCAGTAAATTTGAGATCATTTGAAAGGCCTACAATTGATACTTTAGCATTTTTAAGATCTGCATTTATTCTAGATAGATTGTAAAGTGCCTCATCTCCTTTTAACTTATCAACTTCATCAAGAATAATAACTATAACTCCACTTTCTTTTTCTATCATCTGTTTCAACTTAGTGTAAACTTCATCTGTTGGCCACCCAGTAAAAGGAATTCGCTCAGACCAATCATCAATAAAATGATTTGCAATATTTTGTAACAGACGATATTGTGTGTCGACAACTTCGCAGTTAATATAAATAAAATTCACTTTTTTCCCTGTTTCTTCGCCTTTTGATAAAAGCTCCTTACCAACATACTTTGTAACAGCTGTTTTTCCAGTTCCTGTTTTTCCATAGATAAAAACATTAGATGGGGTTTCAGCTCTCAAAGCTGGTACAAGAATGGTTGCTAATCCATCAATTTCCCTTTCGCGGTGAGGTAGTGTCTCGGGCATATATGTTGTTCTCATAGCCTCTCTATTTAAAAATAGACCATCAAATTTAAGTAAACGACCAAATATGTCACTATTTACTGTGTTTCTCTCCCTCGTAAAATATCTCCCCCGGGCTAATGTAATCTACTATACCATATTAAAAATTTATGTATGATTTTTCTCCTGTGTTTCTCCTGTTGATTAGCATTCAGAGGATGGCCTTTGTTTCCTGTGGAAAACTTATTTCACTGAATTTAAATTTTATTTTAAATTTTATAATTTTTCTATATTTATAATTTTAAAAATCAGAATATTAAAATACTAACAATTGCATAACATTCTGGATATACTTACGTCTCTTATTTTTTAAAATACCATATACTTACAATACTAGTTTCCAAACGAAATAAAGGGGTCTCCCTTAGATATTTAAAATAATTTTTAAATTTAGCTATTGACCACCAATAATAATTACATCTTTTACAGATTTAATAGTATTAAATGGGAATATGAGATTACCTTGATTGTCTAGATGATATAACCTTGGATCAATATCATCTGAAGGTTCTACAAGAATACCTACCAACTCTCCTGTTTTACTATCAACTGTAGAATTTCTCATTATACCTAAATATAAACCTTCTTCGCTCATCACGGATTTTCCTCTAAGTTCATTTTCAGTAATTTTCAATTTTATCCCTCCTTTTTATTTTATTTCCTTACATATATTGAATATCTTTTTCACTTTTATCCTTTTTGGCTATTCCACTCCCGAGAGTTTCAGATACTTTATCGTAGAATTTAATTATATTTGGTGTAATTGAGGCACGAACATTTTCCATAGCTTGTTGAAAATGAGTTTTCCTAACCTTATTTGCTTTTGCATTCTCTCTTACTGCTATCATTGCTGCCTCTCTACAAAGAGATTCGATGTCAGCACCAGAATATCCTTCCGTTTTAATAGCAAGCCAGTAAAAGAATTTCTCTTTATCAGATAATTTTTTAATATCGATTTCAGTTTCTGGAGATTCCTTATCTAAATAATCGACATCCGGTTGAGATAATACTTCTCCCTTTGTTCCAATTTTAACTATTTCTTTTTTCTTTTTAATAAAATCTTCAGTTTCACCAGCTATCATGATATCAAGTTCTTTTAATTCTCCTTTCGTAATCGATATTGGCATTTCTCTTGTATGAATCTTAAATATTTCTAAACGAGCAATTTTATCTGGAGAATGTATCAAAACTAATCGATCGAAACGACCCGGGCGTAATAATCCAGGATCAATGATATCTGGGCGATTTGTTGCACCAACTACGACCACTCCTTCCATACTTTCTAAACCATCTATACTAGTTAAAAGCTGATTAACAACGCTATCAGTTACATGGCTTCCTGTATCTCTACCTCTCATAGGCGCAATGGAATCGAGCTCATCTAAAAATACAATAGTTGGGGCAACTTGTCTGGCTTTTTTAAATAGTTCACGTACTGCTTTTTCGCTTTCGCCAACCCATTTGCTCATAACCTCAGGACCTTTTATCGAAATAAAGTTTGCCTTTGATTCATGAGCAACTGCTTTTGCAAGTAAGGTTTTACCTGTACCCGGTGGACCATAAATCAATATCCCCCGCGGAGGAGTAATGCCCATTTTTTTGAAGACCGCCGGTCTTGTAAGAGGCCATTCAACAGCCTCTTGAAGTTGCTGTTTTGCGCTTTCAAGGCCTCCAACATCATCCCATGAAACCTTAGGAACTTCAATTAAAAACTCCCGCATTGCTGAAGGTTCAATGCCACGATGGGCATTTTTAAAATCATCCATTGTGACCTCCATTTTTTCAAGTAGTCCAACAGGAATTGGTTTTTCAAGATCTATCTCTGGAAGATATCTTCTTAAAGCATTCATAGCAGACTCCCGTGCAAGAGCAGCAAGATCTGCACCAACAAAACCATAAGTAATATCGGCTAGCTCATCAAGATTACAAGTTTTACACATTGGCATTCCTCTAGTATGGATTTGCAAGATTTCTTTTCTTCCGGTTCTGTCAGGAGCATCTATTCTAATTTCTCTATCAAATCTGCCTGGTCTACGAAGAGCGGGATCTAAAACATCTGGAATGTTGGTAGCCCCAATAACAATTAGTTTACCTCGACCTTTAAGTCCATCCATAAGTGTCAACATCTGGGAGACAACACGGCGCTCTACTTCCCCATGAACTTCACTTCTTTTAGGTGCAATTGCATCGATTTCATCTATGAAAATAATTGATGGTGCATTTTTTTCTGCCTCTTCAAAAATCTTCCTGAGATTTTCTTCACTCTGGCCATAGAACTTTGAATTATGCAAGAAGAAATACGATCCACCAATAAAACTATCTTTGTCTACTGTGAAATCATATAGCTCCTGTTCTCCAATAAATTCTTTTGATTCAATTCGTTCCCATCCAACATCCTCTCTCATTAGAGTGTGATATTCTGTTTTTATATCCTCTGTTAAAATATCATTACCCGCAGCTAAACAATAGAGAACATCCAGAGCGTGTTTTGTTTTATTGCCTGCACCATAGACGTAATAATCTTTATTTCTATATTTTTTATAAGGCAACTTGTCTTTGATTTCATTTACAAGAAGAGAAGGATACGGAGTATCTTGAAACTCTTTAATTCTCTTAATCTCTTTTATTCGCTCAAGTTTTTTCATCTTAGTCGAATTCGATGACCCAACTTCTAAGAATTTTATTCTCCCTTTATAGCCTCTAATAGATAACTCAAATATGCTACCTTTTGGTGTTTTATGTAAATTTATTTTTGAAGAAATCTTTAATTTAATTTGAAGCAGTGATTGTAGCTCTTGCATAAACTCTTTTGAAACACTGAAAAGTTTAGGAGTTGGATATTTTCCCGTCATTGCAACAGTTCCATCTCCATCAAAATACCCACGTATAAAAGCCATCACTTGCTCATTTGGTAGTTTATAAAAATAACCAGGTATGCTGAGTTTATTATCATATTTGAAACCAATGTGTTTCAGAAACATAACAAGTGTTTTTGAGTAAATAACCAGTCGACCATCATCATATTTCTTGGTTTTTGTGATATCAAATAATTTTTCTAAAAGCAGTTTAAACCGATTAATCAAATCTTTGTCGTTGTTAGCAAAAGTTATTGCATCATCTTTTTTACTTATATTTCCATCAGATACAATTAATCCAAGGAATTCCATTAAATGTTCAGAAGATTCCTCTGGTAATTTTATAAGATTACTTCTTGATAAATTCCTGCTTTTCACTACGTATTTACCATCAATTTTAACAAGGTTTTTTATTTTACTCAGAGGTATCTTATAATTTTTTTCTTCTGTTTTAATATCATTTAACCTAGCAACATACTCTCCTTCTTCAAGATCTGATACCCGTTTCCATACAAGTGAACCCTTATCGTAAACAAGGAACGGCTGGTTATTAGATGTTTTAATTTCATTACCATCACTGATTGTTATTTTATACGTTGGAGCGGTAAGCTTTGTTACATGTGTTATTTTTGCTTTAACTATTTTCTCGTTTTTGAAAGCATATGTAGATAAAGGCTTCTCAAGTTTGATAGTGACAATACTGTTATTTTCAAACAGTTCTCCTTCTTTTTCAAACACCTCTTTTGCTTTTACATGCCCATTTGGATTTGTAAAGATTTTTGTTTCACCATCAACACACATAATTTCTGGACCATTTATAGTATAAAAATTTGCACCTGATTCATTTGCAACAGCTTTTGCAATAAGCGTTTTACCTGTACCCGGAGGACCATGTAATAAGACCCCCTTTGGCGGATCAATACCTAAGCGATCAAAGAGTTCAGGATGCTTGAGTGGAAGCTCTATCATCTCTCTAACTTTTAAAATTTCATCATGAAGCCCACCAATGTCTTCATAACTAACTCTTGGACCTTCCAGTTCAATTTCTTTTGCTGCCTCTTCTTTTACCTTAATTAGAGTTTCTTCACTAATTGAAACAATTCCCCCAGGGGAAGAGTTGATAATTATAAAAGGAAGTGAGCTTCCAAATAAGGCAATTCCTGGAATGATTACACTGTCTCCTTTAGTTAAAGGTCTTTTTAATA
>CAZHIY010000036.1:0-13357 GCA_964533085.1 uncultured Thermoplasmatales archaeon
TTGAATATGCTGTCTAAAAATTCTTATTCCATAGAATTTTTCAACAGCCTAAATTATAATAGTAATTACTAAGATAGGTTTTAATTTATACTGCTTGTTATTCCGCTTGCTCTTATTTCTTTTATTTATAATAAATTATATTTATCGAAATTTATAACCATGTCTACCATAAATATTTGGCTCATCTAGATCAAACAAAGATTATGCCAGCTATTCAGGCATATGTTTTAATTAATCCTTTTGAATCCAACATAATCCTAAGCGGTGGACCCACCTAAAAACTGTAGTAGGATCACAATTCAGAGCCTTGGCTATTTTTCTATATGAAACCCGTTGTTTATAGAGTTGGATTAATCTCTCAATTTCCTTTGGTTTTAACATATGGATTTTTATAATTAATATATAAGTATTAATAATTTTTCTTCCTATCAGGATGCAATATCAAATGTAGTGATGTCCCCAAACCATGTGTTTTTGGATTGAAATTATACTATTGCTGAATATAAAAATAAAATGATTGCTTTTTCTATATACTATTTTAATATTGTAACACCTCAACCTCAAAAAAAGAAAAGAAAAAATCTTAAAAAAATTTATGTAACATTCTTGCCTGAAACAAAAATATTTCTGCTTGCATTTTCTGGTATTTCCTTGCTTGCAAAACTTGTTTACAAGACTTGCTTGCAAAACTTGCATTTACAAAGCATATGTTATATTATACAAAGAAAAAAACATATGTAATTCAATAACAATATTATTAAAAATGCATTTGAATAACTAAACAAGAATCCCTTAATCCTAGAAATCAATCATATAAAAAAAATAGTTAAATACATTCATGGAAGATTTCGAGATTATATTCAACGTCAACAACTTTCAATATCAGCCTAATTCATAATGCTCATGCATAATCTTCTTCAGTTGAAGCTGCCAGGCTTCTGTCTCATATATAGGAGTTGATTTACCATCCTTATAATAACATCCATCAAATCCATGTAGTAAATGAGAGACTTGTTTATTGAGCTTGATGATCTCATTGCCCATATCCTTTTTCTTTTCTACCTCATCCATTAATCTCTTGTAATCAAGAATCTGATTACACCGGCTGCAATTCTCAGCATGAACACTGTTTTTTTCACCACAACGGGGACATCGTCTTTCCGTTTCTTCATCATCTTTAACACCAGCGATCTTTTTAAGCCTCTCTGCCAGCCTGTTCTCACTGGTATGACAATATCTTCTTGCCATATCTGAACCGACAACCCATCCATATTTCAGACAAAGATCTTGTTCTGTCAAATAACTTCCATCATACGACGCACCAGTATGCCTCAGTATATGTGGAGTGATATGCCTGGTTAGTTTCGCTGTTTTCCTTGCTTTTTTCACAACAGAACTAATACCGTCATTGGTCATTCTCTGATGATATCTTCGGTTTGTAAGGGAGATAAACATAGGCGCTAACAGATCATCCTTCAACGGATGAAATTTATCCCTCCACGCAATCAGGTATTTAGGATATCGTGCTACAGGGTTATCTGCATTAGGATATACGGGGACTTTACGCATTTTCGTCTTGGAAACCCTGAAGTTAAACCATACGATTCCATCTTCTTCCTTGACATCACCAATGTTGAGATTCCTGATTTCATTGCAGCGAGCACCAGTTACAATGAATGTCTCGATGATTGCTTTATAATTCACGTTTGCATGGGCTATAATGAGCTTTTCTATTTCTTCAGGAGCAAGTACATCTGCATCTGTCTTCGTCGGTGCCAGTGCCCTTTTATTTGATTCTAAGTGGGATACTACCTCGGGCAGTGTCTTTTTATCACAATGATAAAACCATTTGAAAAAATTCCTAAGCTTACTTTTCAATATCTCAGCAGTAGACGGTTTCAGGGACGAAAGATAAACATCGATATCCTCACGAGTAACCTTACCAAAGGGTTTTCCGACTGCTTTTGAAAACGTTGTAAGAAGACTCCTATAGTTATCAACAGTATTGGGCTGGTATTTGTTTGTAATACTTATTATAAATTTACCAAGGACTTCATCATTAGATTTTGACATATTTTCTACCATTGAATTCATGCCTCTAAAAAATGTAATATAATACGCTAATTAAAACCTAACTAAAACACGGTTTTTACCAGTAAAACCGAATCCAAATTTCACTAAAAAATAAGAAAAAATCTGAACACTTAAATTTGAGGCAACAGGAAGAATAGATTATTTTTTACTGGTAAATACGTAACTATATCTCCCCCTCGGCGTAAATTTTATACAACAATTATTTTTAACAATAATATTTATTAAAAAAATGATATAACATACTCTCAGAGGTAAATTATTTATAATAATAATGTTATTGAAATAAACAATAATGGGGGTTTTCAATTGCAGGATATTAGAATGACCATTAGGCTATCCCGACAAGATGCTCATATCATTGATATGTTTGTTAAATCTGGTGAATATGTTACTCGATCTGAATTTATTAGAAGAGCAGTCAAGGAATACTCTCGAAATCATATGGAAGAAATAGTTAAGAAAACCAAAGCTATGAAAAAGCTTCAAGATATGGTTAATAGTCTTGAACAAATTCAAGATTATTCAAAAAAATAAATATAACTATTTTATAATGTGCTAAAACCAACACAATTTTCAAATAGTGAATTTCTTTTTAATTTAAATTTTAAATGAATGAGGGAATAAATAGAAAATATGTGAGACAAACAATATGTATATATTGATTCAATTGAAGAACAAATACATATATTAAATATTAAGAAGGATAATTGGTAAATATTTAGAAATTTAAAATTATAGAACCATCAAATCTTTTGTACAATTTTTTTTCTTTCCTTTAAATATTCAATACCAATCTCTGTTAATGCTACTTCATCGTATGATATATAATGTAATAATTCAAGGATTAATAATTTTAGAATTGTGTCCTCCAGTTCTCCTTGAGATATATGTAGCAATAGGCAGGCAGATTCAAAATCGATATCTTGTCTTTGAATGATATTTAAAAGTTCATATTCTTTTTTAGTAAGCTCAATTTTCTTCATTTCCTCTTTATTTTCATCAGTTATTCTAGTATCACTATCTGCTGATATGCTACTAATATATTTTCTAACAATCGTATCAAGGTTTAAATGATCTAATTCTTTACCATTTTTATCATAAATAATACAGGTTTTTTTATCTATATCGAATGTCCAGTTTGAAACATTCTCCCAAGAATAACCAAGGAGACTTACATTATCAATTTGCTCTTGACCCTTATTTAACTTAGTTCTCTTAAGTTTATTGTGACGTCTATACAAATAATGCTGTTGAATTTGAATGAGCTCCAAGTCAACACCAATATCTTTAAGATTTGTAATAACATTTTCACCAGCATTCCTCACCAACTCCTTTATAAAGTAAAATCCCGCATTTTCACTAAGATCCAAATACACTACCTGAACAATAGTTTCTATAGCTTTTGCGATAATTAATGGTTCAATAGAGTTAATCTTACGATCAACAATAATAAAATCTTCAAATCCTCTCTCTTCGCGGAAAACAATATTTTTTAAAAAATCAAACCTTTGTTCAAGTGTTCTAGTAATAGCACCTAAAACTGCAATTGCAAAACTTGGGGAAGTTCTTCTACTTGCTGTAATGTAAACAGCTTTTAATATTCTTTCTAGTAGATCAGAATTTTGCAATTTAGACATATCGATTCCTCTCATATCGATATATTAGAAACATTTTATCTCCTGATTGAGATGCTTCTAATTCGATGATTTCTTTTTAAAACCTTTATCCTTTTTCTCTAACTTATAATCTGTAGATGTTTTAAAGGAGTTAACTTCAGTTAAATAATGTATGTATTTTTTTACAATTTCATCTAAATTCAGTTGATCTAAGACTTTCCCATCTTTGTCATATATTATACAAATATGATTGTTAGCATCATAATCCCATTTTGATACATTTTCCCATGAATAATCTAACAAACTCTTCTCTTCCTTATTTACAAAATCATCATTCTTAGATTTACTTTTTATTCTTTCATGTTGTCTATATAAATAATGTTGCTGAATCTTTATTAGTTCAAAATCTACACCGGCTTCCTTAAGATCAGATATAGCTTCTTCTCCAATGTTTTTCTTAAACTCATTTATAAAATAAAGTCCAGCCTTATCCTTAAAATCCATACAAATAACGTTTACAATAGCTTCAACTGCTTGTCCTAATATCATGATATCAATAGAATTTAAGTCTGAAGAAATACTTACTAATTCGTCAGAATCTCCTTCGATATTAAATTTAACATAGTTCAAAAAATCATATCTTTGTTCTAGTGCTTTTGTTATTGCATGTATAACTGCACCAGCAAAGTTTTGACTAGTCCTTCTACCAGCTGTGGTATAGAGTCCATGCAATACATTTTCAAGAATTTCTGTATTTGATAATTTTGGCATTAATACCTCCGAAAGTAATTATTTTTGCAATCCATTAAATTAATTGTACTCCAAAACATTAAAGATTATAAAAATATTACTACTAATAAAAAAAATAAATTAATTAGTAAAAAAATAAAATAACTATTATGGTTTTCAAGGATATAATGATTCGGCAAACCTTTCCAAATTATAATTTTCAAAAGTTTTTTGTTTCAAAGGAAACTTGTAATTGCCCATTGATTTACGAGATTGTAAAAGTTAATAAGAAGCTTAAAACTATAGATTTATTAAAAGATATTTTTGAGATTTCTATAAGTATGAAGTATGGCAAACGCATCTTAATTTATGCAAAAGATAGTGACTTTAGTGAAATAAAAGCTGATGATTTTCTTGAGATTGTTGATTATGATCCATTAAAGAAAGTGCTTCTGGTAATAGGTCCTAAAGAACCACGAAATGAAACACCAGTACACTGGCTTATACATCATGCAAGAGATGAAGTTAAAGCAATAATTCAAATAAACAATAAACAATTGATTGGAAAATTTGGAAAGAAATTACCTATAACTGAAAAAGAATATCCAAATGGTACCCTTGATCAAGCAAAGGAAATACTGATTAAACTAAGAGATAGTAAAAAAGTAGTGATTAAAAACCAGGGTTTAATATTTGTTGGAAGTAGTGTGAAAGATATTGAAGATTTGATAACAAAAACATTTGAGGAATTAAAATGAAAATTGGAAGCAAAGAATGGAGATCTTTGTGGTTCGAAGATGAAGCATTGAAATTAATTGATCAAAGGAAACTACCTTATAAGTTTGAAATTTTTACTGCGAAAAATGTTGAAGATTGCGCATATGCAATAAAAGAGATGGTTGTTCGTGGAGCTCCTGCTATTGGTGCTGCTGCTGTCTATGGTATGGTCCTAGGAAAAGAAAATATTAGTAAAACAGCTGAAATACTACGTAAAACCCGTCCAACTGCTCATGATTTGTTTTATGCTATTGATTATATGGTTGATAAAATAAAAAATAATGATGATGCGTTAAACGCTGCAAATAGTTTTGTTGAAGATATTATTGATAGATGTAGAAGAATTGGAAAGAATGGTGAAAAAATAATAAAAAAAGATATGAAAATTCTAACACATTGTAATGCTGGTGCCCTTGCTACTGTTGATTACGGAACAGCACTTGCACCACTTAGAATTGCTCATAGAATAGGAAAAAAGATATTTGTATATGTTGATGAAACCCGGCCTCGTCTTCAAGGCTTACTTACTGATTGGGAGCTTGAAGAAGAAAAAATTCCACATGTAGTGATTGTTGATAATGCAGCTGGACATTTTATGAAAAATGGTGATGTCGACATGGTTATAACTGGTGCAGATAGGATTGCAAAAAATGGCGATTTTGCAAATAAAATTGGTACATATGAAAAAGCAGTTATTGCAAATGAAAACAATATACCGTTCTATGTCGCTGCACCAATCAGCACTTTTGATAAAAAAATTAAAGATGGTAGTCGAATTAAAATAGAAGAACGTGATAGAAAAGAATTAACAAATATCAATGAAAATACAATTATGCCTGAGTGGACAAAAGTCAGAAATCCTGCATTTGATGTTACACCCTCAAAATACGTTACAGGTTATATTACAGAAGAAAAGATATATGATAATTTGAATGCTTTTAAAATATAATAAGAATAGGTTCTAGAAATCCTAATCTTGGAAATATATCTTTGAAAGTAACTGAAATTGTGTGACTATTATCATCAGGATTGGCATCTTCATATTTTGGTTCTATTTTTATTGTTATAGTTTCTAATCCTGCATAATTTAGTAGTGCATTTAAGAATTCATTCAAGGTTATTCTGAAAAGTGGTCTCTTAAAAGATTCTTCACCGCCTCGAGGTAAATAATAGATTGTAGCCTTATAACCTGTTGGTTGCTCAGTTTCATTTTTACATTTGTAAATAATATTTACATTAACCTTTTCAACAGATATATTGCCATTGTTTTTTATTGTAAAGGTAATCCAGTTTTTTGTACGTAATAAAGGCATATTACTATATTCAGTTAATAGATTTACACTTTCAGGTATTACTGTTAGGTCTACTTCTGGAATGTCCAGTATGACTGAATATATATCATGATTTCCATCCCTATTGTCGGTCCATAGAATTTGGTGGTTATCTACTAAATCAGCAAATCGATATTCTTCTACAACTGAGCCATTAATACTATTTAGTTGAATTGGATCGCTCCAATTAAGTCCATTATTTGTTGATTTAGTTAAAAAGATATTATCTGATTCAATAAAAGTACAGAGTAAATTTTCATTGTTTGAATATATCATCGGGTAATTTGGATTTGCACTTGATGGAATTATATTCTCAGTTACCTTTTTTATATCCCATGATTCACCACTATCAGATGAGTTATAAATTATAATACCGTCAGAATCTGAATCAGCAACAATGTAGATGTTATCGTTTTGCACCTTAATATTTGGATGTGTAAGGCTGCCGGAACTAGTAAATGTTTGATTAAATAAATCGTCTCCATAAAACCATTTCTTAGGATTTCCTTTAAAGAAAAGTAGATCTTGTTTAGAACCATTCTTGATTTCACAGATACCATAAATGATCGGGTCACCATAACTATTAGATATCGAAATGTTACTGCAATGTTCTAATTCTGAGTACCAGGTTAATGTGACATATTGATCAGGCCAATCTAGATGTGAAAAGCAAAACATTGGAGAATCAGTACAAGCTCCAACACCTTCAAATGTATAATTAGTGCTACCGGTAAGAGCAATTACCCAAGGCGTTGTGGTATTTTTATAAGTAATTATTTGGGGAGTATCAAAATCCCAAAACGCGTAAGTAATTGTAGGATCACCTTCTGGATCTGGAAAACCGGTCCAATCGAAAGTATATGAAATGCTACTGCCTGGATCTAATATGTTGGGGATATCAATGTATCCAAAAACTGCTGAATTTTTAAGAGGTGACTTATACATACCATAAGCTCTATCACTTAAGGGTTCGATACTTAAACTTGGAGAATCAATCTCTATTAGATTATTATTCAACATAGCATTTACTCGAACAGGTCCTGACCAATTCTGGCCATAATTTGATGAAGATCTAAGATAAATAGAAGTATCACTTTCATCTTCATATTCATAGGCAACAAGAGCATTATATCCCTCCCTAATCATAGAAGGATATGATTCGTTGCCTGTTGCGTTTGTTACAACAATATCATCATAAGAATTATTACCGATACTACCTAAAATGTTATATTCTATTGTATTTAGCTCCTTCTTAATATATGAGGTATTAAAACCAACTGCTGAATTTCTAACCATAGTTTTAAATTTCAGATTTGTTTTATTCTCAATATTGGAACTTCCAAAAGATCCAACAGAACCTAGGATAAGAAAAGTTATCACAGAAAATGCGATCATAACTCTTAATTTTGATTTTTTCATGAAATACACCTATTTTACTATTTATATATAAACTTAATGTTAATAAAAGACATATAAATAGTTTGTTGTTTTATTGTTATCATTTTTTGAAAGAAGGTTTTTTTGCAGAGCATTCATTGTTAATACAAAGCTCCCAAGCCCTTTTACCTTTTGATTTGATTTTAACAATAGGTGCACCACACTCTTCACATACATCTCCAGAAGCAACAATATTACCTTTTTGAGGAAGAGAATAGGTATTTTTACAATCTGGAAAACCAGTACAACCAACAAACCTTTTATTTTTCTTTGAGGTTCTGGTAATCATCGGTTTTTCGCATTTTGGGCATTTTCCAATAGTATTTTGTTTCATTTGAGCTTTTTTTATACTGATTTTTATTTTTTCCTTGTCCTTTTCAAGTATAGTCATAACACTTGTAAGCATCTGCCGTGATTCATTTACAGTTTCATCCAACGTCTTCTTACCTTCTGAAATAAGGTCCATATCTGTCTCAAGGGTTGCAGTCATTTTTGGCTTAACAACATCACAATCTTCTAAAGCATCAATTACTGCAATGGCAATAGGAGTTGGCGCAAGAGGAGACAAAGTAATATATTTTCTCAGGAACAATTTGTTAATAATTTCATGACGAGTTGATTTTGTACCAAGTAAAAGCTGCTCCATTTTAGTAATTAAAGATCCCTGAGTATATCTGTTAGGAGGTTTTGTTTGATCCTCTTTCAAAATAATTTTCACAACTTCTACTCCTTCCCCTTCAATTAATTCAGGAAGTGGTTTTCTTTTTTCTTTGAAGTATGTATAAATATTTCTCCAGTTTGGTTCAAGAATTTTATAACCACTTGCAAGAAATTCTTCACCAGAAATATCAATAGAAATATTAACACTTTCTGAAATAGCATCCTTAGCAAGTGTTGCCAAAAACCTTCTACAAATTAGTTCATATATCTTTTGATGTTCACTACTAAATTTAATATTTATTGGAACACCAACAGGGTGTATAGGTGGATGATCTGTTGTCATTTTTTTTCCACGTGTTGGGCTAGATCTACCATTGTTTAAAACTTCATTTGCTTCTTTTGAAAATTGAGAGTTAGAAAGTTTCTGTAAAATCCCTTTGATGTTTAAAGAATGTGGATAAACTGTATTATCTGTTCGCGGATATGAAATAATACCATTCATGTAAAGCTCTTCAGCGATGCTCATTGCTTTAGCAGCAGAAAAACCAAGATGAGATGCAGAGTCTAGAAATGAGGTTGTATTAAATGGAGGGGGTGGATACTCCTTCAAGATTTTTTTATCGACTTTTTTTATTGTTGCATCTTTACTGGATTTTATATTTGAAAAGATTTCATTTACTTGATTTTCATCCCAAAACTGACCTTTGTTATGTTCTGCACTGAATGATTGTTGTTTTTTCAGAGTTGCTATAATCCTCCAAAACGTCTTAGGTTCAAAATTTTTAATTTCTTTTTCTCTTTTTACAAGAAGAGCAAGGGTTGGTGACTGAACCCTTCCAATAGAAAGAAATTCTTTCCCAAGTCTTTGAGAGGTTAAAGATATAAAACGAGTTAGAACAGCACCCCAAATCAGATCAATAATTTGACGTGATTCACCTGCATTTGAAAGATTATAATCAATTTCTTCAAGTTTATCAAAAGCAGATTTAATCTCTTGATTTGTAATTGCACTAAATTTTGCTCTTTTTATTACATTAATTTCTTTATTATAGCTCTTAATAAGATTAATTACTTCGACACCTATTAGCTCTCCTTCTCTGTCATAATCAGTTGCCACAATCAAAAATGGATTTTTATCAACAAGTGATTTCAATGCTGAAGCAATACTTTTTTCACTTACAATTTTACATGGCTCTACCTGAATTAAGTCAACTGGAGAAACCTGGTTCCATTGATTAAATCCAGCTGGGAAATCAAGATTTATTATATGTCCTCTTAAACCTACAATCTTCCAGAGCTCATCATCTTTTTTAAATTCGTAAACAGGAGTGCTTCCTAGTCTAGTGGTCGTAGATTTTCCGCTAGATAAAATATATGCAATTCGTTTGGCAGCAATATTTTTTTCACAAATAATAAGTTTCATTTATATACCAATTTTTAATTTGGACTGAACATAAGAATCTCATATAATTATTTTACGACGAGTAAATAACAAAATGTTTTCAATTTTATTATCTTCTATAAAATTTTATAAACATTTCTACATAGGTCTCAAGGTTCCTGCAAATACCTGCCATGCAAGTACTGATTTTGCTACAAGACTTAATATGATATATACTTTTTCTCCATGAAGATAGTTTTTCCATTTTCCGATTTTCTTGTATTGTAAGTACATATTAATTGCAAAGCAATTAAAAAATATTGCAATTGAAACAAATATGTATATTACAAAATCAGGTACTGATTCAGCTGAAATTAATGGTATGAATATTACAATCCATGGAACAAATCCTGCAATACAACCAATAGTATATGATGTCCAATTTGTATTTTGTGTTGTTTGATTATGTGTTTCCATCATAAGTCCCATAAGATTCATAACAGCTGTTAGTGTAAATAGAGCAAGTAGTGTTCCAATATCATAAATGGTAGTTAACATTGCAATTATTACAATCATTAAAGAGGCGCTAATAGAATATTCAAACCATCTATATGGGTTCATATGTTTTTTTAAGTTCTGAACATAACGATAGTAAAGAACAGTTGCAATCAATATATGAGCTACAGCTGAAATAAAAAGAAACATTGCAACTAAGGGACCAACTCTTATCGAAAAAAGAGTTTCAGAAACAGGTGTAATCGAATTGGTAATTTCATTATAGACCGGTTTTGTTATTGTTATTGGTAATGAAAAATTATTACTAAGATATAAAACCAAAAAAACCTGTATTAAATGAATTCCACCCATTACCGCATTAAAAATTCTAAATCTTGTAATTGTAAGATCTTCATTTTCTATCATAATTACCACTATATATCAATTTTTTTTATATTCAGTAAAAAATACCAACTTATATAATTTAGTAAGGTCGAAACTATTAACTAATAAATTTCCATTCCCAGATTTGATAGATATGAAAATTCAGATAATTCTTGGTTCTAAATCAGATATGCCTGTTGCTGAAAAAGCAAAAAAGATACTCGATGACTTTGATATAGATTATGACATTAAAGTTGCATCAGCACATAGAACACCTGAGTATCTTGAGGAAATTGTTGAAAAAAGTGATGCTGATGTTTTCATTGGGGTTGCTGGACTTTCTGCAGCATTGCCAGGAAGTATAGCTGCCCATACAACAAAGCCAGTGATAGGTGTACCGGTAAGTGGTAAAGTAAATTTTGATGCGATTCTTTCTATTGTTCAAATGCCACCGGGAATACCAGTTGGTGCAGTTGGCCTTGACCGTGGTGATAATGCTGCACTTCTTGCAATTGAAATCCTATCAATAAAAGATAATAATTTAACAAAAAAATTAATTGATTATAGAAATAAAATGAGAGATAATATAATTAAAAAATAAAAAGAAAAAATGTTCAATGCTGAGAAATTTATAAAAGAAACCATTGCAAAACTTAAAAAAGAAATCAATGGAAAATCATTAATTGCTTTTTCTGGAGGAGTCGATAGTACTGTTTGTGCTGTGCTTGTAAATAAAGCAATTGGAGATAGGCTCGTTGCTGTCCATGTTGACACAGGATATATGCGGAAAAATGAGTCAGAAAATGTAAAAAAACTAATGGAAGAAATCGGGCTTAACTTTTGTCTAATAAATGCAAGTAAGGATTTTTTTTCTGAACTCAAAAATGTTGAAGACCCTGAGAAAAAAAGAAAAATTATTGGAGAAAAATTCATTAGAATTTTTGAAAAGGTTGCTGAAGATGAAAATATTGAATTTCTTGTACAAGGAACTATTGCACCTGATTGGATTGAATCTGGTGGATCACTTAGAGATACAATAAAGTCTCATCATAATGTTGGTGGACTTCCTCAAGAAATGAAGTTAAAACTTGTTGAACCTCTTCGTGATCTTTATAAAGACGAGGTTAGAAAGGTTGCTAGAGCTCTTGATTTATCTGTTTCTGAACGCCAACCATTTCCTGGCCCTGGACTAGCCATAAGAATTATTGGTGAAGCAACACCAGAGAGAACCAAAATTGTCAGAGAAGCATGTGATATTGTAGAAAAGGAAATTGAACTAGCAGTAGAAAAAAAACAAATGGATATGCCTTGGCAGTATTTTGCTGTTCTTCTACCTGTCAAGTCAGTTGGTGTTCATGGAGATAAAAGAGCATATGGGTATGTAATAGCGGTTAGAGCTGTTCATAGCATAGATGCGATGACATGCGCATTTAGTAAAATTCCTGATGAAGTAATCGATCATATTTCTTCTCGAATTACAAATACCTTGAAAGATAAAGTAAATAGAGTCGTTTATGATATAACAAATAAAACACCCAGTACTGTTGTATGGGAATAAAATGGTAAAAATATTTGTTGTTGACAATGGTGGACAGTGGACTCATAGAGAATGGAGAAGGTTAAGAGATCTTGACGTTGACACAAAAATTGTTGCAAATACAATACCGTTTGACGATTTAGTTAAAGAAAAAATTGGTGGTCTAGTATTATCTGGTGGTGCTCCAAGAATAGGTCTTGAAGGTGATCTTGGGAACTGTGCAGAATATCTTGAAAAAGCTAATTTTCCAGTACTTGGGATTTGTGCAGGTCATCAATTCATAGCAAGGTTTTTCGGGGGGAAAGTAAAACCATCCAAATTACCAGAATTTGGTAAAATTGAACTAATAATACTTAAAGAAAATGAGTTGTTTTCTGGTGTTCCTGAAAAATCAATTGTTTGGGAATCTCACAATGATGAAGTAGAAAAAATTCCTGATAATTTCTATCTGCTGGCAGGTAGTGAGAATTGTAAAACACAAGCAATGAAACACAAGGTAAAACCATTTTATGGACTGCAGTTCCATCCTGAAGTTGACCATACTGAATATGGTGAACAGATTTTTAGGAATTTTGTAAAAATTTGTGAAAAATAATTCATTAATATTTTATTAAATATGCAATTATATAGAGGGCATTATTTATATACTCTGCCGTTTATAGATATATGTAATAATTTGGGGAGGATTCTGCAAAGTGAACAAATATATCATCCCGCTATTGGTTGTCCTACTATTGTTATCATCCAGTTTTACAGGAGTTTCAAGTACTATATTAAAAAAATTATCTTATGTGTCCTTTGATGGTAAAACATTATTTGTTGGTGGTGATGGATTAGGAAATTACAGCAGGATTCAGGATGCTATCGATAATGCAAGTAATGGTGATACTGTTTTTGTTTATGATAATAGTTCACC